>NZ_BAAFHL010000020.1:0-57249 GCF_042849955.1 Chryseobacterium barbadense | reverse complement strand
GTCATTTACTTGTAATTTCCCCTGTGATTCCAGTATCAGAATTGAAATGGCAGTAAATTGTTTAGTCATGGACCCAATTTGGAAAACATTCTGTGGAGTCATATTGACATCCAACTCCAGATTCGCCTTCCCGAATGCTTTTTCAAATAGTGTTTTTCCTTTTTTTGTGACCAGAAAAACGCCACCCGGGTCATTTTGATCATGGAATTCTTTCTGAATAATACTATCTATTTTTTTATTAAGCTGAGCAAAAGAAAAAGTAGAAACAACAAATAATAAAGTGAGTAAGATTTTTTTCATAATAAAGCTACTTTGTATTTCAAATGTACATATTATTCATGTACCATGCAATACAAAGTAGCTTGTTTTAATATAAATATTTTATCTTGCTCTTAGTGCGCTAAATCTGCAAAGAAATCGTTCCCTTTATCATCGGTGATGATAAATGCAGGGAAGTCTTTCACTTCAATTTTTCTTACAGCCTCCATTCCTAATTCAGGGAAATCCACCACATCTACAGATACGATGTTTTCTTTTGCCAGAATAGCAGCAGGGCCACCGATAGATCCTAAATAGAACCCTCCATACTTATTACATGCATTCGTCACATCTTTGCTTCTGTTTCCTTTTGCCAACATGATCATGCTTCCGCCATGACTTTGAAATTCATCCACATATACATCCATTCTTCCCGCAGTTGTTGGTCCGAAACTTCCTGAAGCCATTCCCTCCGGAGTTTTTGCCGGTCCGGCGTAATAAATCGGGTGGTTTTTGAAATATTCCGGCATGGGTTTTCCGCTGTCCAGAATTTCTTTGATTTTTGCGTGGGCAATATCTCTGGCAACAATTAAAGTTCCGTTCAGTTTTAATCTTGTTTTGATTGGATATTTGGAAAGTTCTGCCAGAATTTCAGGCATTGGCTTGTTCAAATCAATTTCAACCGCTTCCTCCAGGTGTGGCGGAGTATCTGGCAAAAATCTTTTAGGATCCTGTTCCAGTTGTTCAAGGAAAATCCCTTCTTTGGTGATCTTTCCTTTGATATTTCTATCTGCTGAACATGAAACACCCATTCCAACAGGACAAGAAGCCGCGTGGCGAGGAAGTCTGATCACTCTAACGTCGTGAGTCAGGTATTTACCTCCAAACTGCGCTCCGATAGCACTTTCTTGACAGATTTTCTGAACTTTGGCTTCCCATTCAAGATCTCTGAAAGCCTGTCCTGCTTCATTTCCTTCCGTCGGAAGATGATCATAATATTTGGCTGATGCTTTTTTCACCGCCGCTAAATTGGCTTCCGCAGAAGTTCCGCCAATAACCAAAGCCAAGTGGTATGGCGGACAGGCAGCTGTTCCTAAATCTGAAATTTTATCTTTGATGAATTCTTCAAGAGATTTTTCGTTCAATAAAGATTTTGTCTTTTGGTAAAGGAAAGTTTTGTTGGCTGAACCTCCTCCTTTCGTCAAGAATAAAAATTCATAGTAATCTCCTTTTTTAGCATAAATATCAATCTGTGCCGGAAGGTTTGATCCGGAATTCTTCTCATCAAACATGGTTAAAGGGACCACCTGAGAATATCTTAAGTTTCTTTTCTGATAGGTATTGAAAATTCCTTTACTTAAATATTCCCCATCATCAACTCCCGTATATACATTCTCTCCTTTTTTACCCATTACGATCGCTGTTCCCGTATCCTGGCAAGAAGGCAAAGCTCCTTCGGCAGCAACCGCAGCATTTTGTAACAAATTATAGGCAACAAATCTGTCATTATCTGTTGCTTCAGGATCATCAATAATTCTTCTAAGACTTTCCAGGTGGGAAGAACGAAGCATGAAAGAAACGTCTGCCATGGCTTCTTCAGCCAACAGCTCAAGACCTTTCGGGTCTATGGCTAGAATTTCCCTGTCTCCAAGCTTTTCAACTTTTACATAATCTGATGTAAGTTTCTTGTATACCGTATCATCTTTCTGAATCGGATACGGATCCTGATATCTAAAATCCATTCTACTTTTCTTTGGGTGCAAAAATACGGCTTACTAAAAAAACATGAGTAAAATCAGTGACTCAGATTGATATTTATAATGATTATAAATTGTGAAATTTTCATGTTATGACTAACTTTATAAAAATTTCAATCACAATGAATTACAGAATAGAAAAAGACACCATGGGTGAGGTGCAGGTTCCCGCAGATAAGTTTTGGGGTGCTCAAACGGAACGTTCAAGAAATAATTTTAAGATTGGTCCTGAAGGCTCTATGCCCCATGAAATTATCGAAGCCTTTGCTTATTTAAAGAAAGCAGCAGCTTATACCAATACAGATTTAGGGGTTCTTCCTATTGAAAAAAGAGATATGATCGCTAAAGTTTGTGACGAAATTCTGGAAGGAAAGCTGAATGATCAGTTTCCGTTGGTCATCTGGCAAACCGGTTCGGGAACTCAATCGAACATGAATGTGAATGAAGTGATTTCCAACAAAGCCCATGTAAATAACGGCGGAATTTTGGGAGGCCATTCAGAAGTTCATCCAAATGATGATGTAAACAAATCTCAGTCATCTAACGATACTTATCCGACAGCAATGCATATCGCTGCTTATAAAAAAGTAGTGGAGGTAACGATTCCTGCGGTTGAAAAATTAAAAAATACTTTAGCAGAAAAGGTGATTGCCTTTAAAGATATCGTAAAGATCGGAAGAACGCATTTGATGGATGCCACTCCGTTGACTTTGGGACAGGAATTTTCAGGATATGTCGCTCAATTGGAATTCGGATTGAGAGCTTTAAAAAATACGTTACCACATCTTTCCGAGCTTGCTTTAGGTGGCACAGCCGTGGGAACGGGTTTGAACACTCCGCAAGGTTATGATGTAAAAGTAGCTGAATATATTGCACAATTTACCAATCTTCCTTTCATCACAGCAGAAAATAAGTTTGAAGCCTTGGCAGCACACGACGCCATTGTTGAATCTCATGGAGCTCTTAAGCAACTGGCTGTTTCCCTATTCAAAATTGCTCAGGATATCAGGCTATTGGCTTCGGGGCCACGTTCCGGGATCGGGGAAATCTATATCCCTGAAAATGAACCCGGCTCATCCATTATGCCGGGAAAAGTAAATCCGACTCAAAATGAAGCGATGACAATGGTTTGTGCACAGGTGTTAGGAAATGACACGACTATTTCTTTTGCAGGAACTCAGGGAAATTATGAGCTGAATGTTTTCAAACCCGTAATGGCCTATAACTTTTTACAGTCTGCCCAGTTAATTGCGGACGCATGCATCTCCTTCAATGATCATTGCGCAGTAGGAATTGAGCCAAATCGTGAAAGAATTAAAGAATTGGTGGATAAATCCTTAATGCTTGTTACGGCCTTAAATACACATATTGGGTATGAAAATGCGGCTAAAATCGCCAAAACCGCTCATAAAAACGGAACTACCTTAAAAGAAGAAGCCATTAATCTCGGATTATTGACCGCCGAACAGTTTGATGAATGGGTAAAACCTGAAGATATGGTAGGAAGCCTGAAATAGTAATTTTCAGTAAGTATAGAGTAAATGTTAGAAAAAACCTCGGAAATCTGAGGTTTTTTATTGTTCTATTTTAACGATATAGTAATTTTCCAACTGTTTTTGGCGTGTTTCGGGGTTGAGGAATTTCAGGGAAAGTTTAGTGATTCTGTAATTGTTCTCTCTTTTGATCAGTGTGTATTTTTTATGTATATTTTTTACATCTTCCTGACAGATAATTAAATAATCCCCTGCTTTCACCTGATCAATTTCAATTCTTGGTGTGTTATGATGCGTGTAAAAATCAAAATTCCAGATTCCATAATTTTTAGGGACAACAACCCTTTCGGGATTGATGTGGTGTTTTTTGACAAACTCCGCAAGCTTAAGGCTGCCCTGATACTGGGTAAGAATGGGATAAAACTGGGTATTGAGATAGATATTTACAAAAATCGTGAAGAGAAAGGACACCAGGATAAATTTACGGAACAGGTTATCTTTTTTGAAAATATAAAAAAGTAAAATCCCAATCACCGCCAAAACCAATACAAACATTAGAGGATGAGGAATCCTTGTAAAGAAATAGGTAAGTAATCCGATTCCAATAATGCTTGAAAAGATAACAACAACCTGAATGGTATATAGTACTTTCATGGTTTTTATTTTCCTTTTGCTGATCAGGTCAAAAATATAATACGCCACGAAGATGGAGATAATGGCAATTAATCCGTTCAGATAATGAGGAAGCTTGAACTTGGAATAGGAAAACAGAAAAATCGTTACCCAGAATCCTCCGATGGTAAGAAATTCAGGCGTAATATTCCTGCAAAACAAGGTTCGGAAGGATAATACCGTTTTATCGATAATTCCTGTATAAAATAACAGCGAGAAAGGAAGAAATACCCACAACAAGGTGTGGAAAAAGAAAAAATAATCCGAGTTGGTTTCTCCAAATCCGTTAGCCGTTAACCGATTATAACTCTGATTGAACAATATAAAGCTAATCCCTTCATTTCCAAACTGATAATAATACGCATAGAAAATAGGCAGGACTCCTACGGCAAAAAAGAGGATCAGCAGGAAAATTCTTTTATGGAAAGCTCTTTTCCATTCTCCCGAAAAAGCGAGATACGATATGATACATAATCCTATAATCGCCAACGCCATCATTCCTTTGGAGGAAAATGCCATTGCAGTTCCAAATCCGGACAATACCGCAGCCGAAATTTTATGCGTTTTAATAAAATAGACCAGCTGCCAAATTGAAAATATGATGAATCCTGTAAGAACAGCATCCGTTCTTACATCATGAGCGGAAAGGATAATGGTTTGTGAAGAAAGAAATATTAATGAAGCCAGGTAACTGAGATTTTCATTTTTATAGAGAAGATACGCCAGTTTTTTTGTGGAATAAGCCGCCAGAATAATAGATAGGAATGCAGGAATTCTATACGTAAAATCATTGATCCCGAAAATCTTCATGAAAAAAGCGGACAGCCAGAAATGCAGATGGGGCTTATCCAAATAAGGAGCATCTCCTTTGTAAAGTTCGAGAAAATTATTGCTGAGTGTCATCCTCATCGCCATGGAAGCATGCTGCGCAGAATCATTTTCCATCAGGGGAATGAACAGCCCGGAAATATAAACTATCGCGAAAGACAGATAAAGCAAAACAATCTGCTGTTGGGTAAGGATATTTTTGGGTATCATAACTTGCCTTTTTGAACTTCAGTGACAGGGTAAAGTTAGATACAGTATTGTCCCTACTACTTTTAGAAATCTTTAATTTTTCTTTACATTTTTAAGAATGAAAAGAATCGGGCGGAAATAAATTTCCGCCCGATTCTTTTAGCTGTTTGCATAATTGGCTGTAACCTGGTCTGCAAAATATTGTTCAAGTTCCCGTAATGTTTCCGGGTTCGTTTGGATATCTTTTACAAGTTGTCCTTTATTCACCACTACAATTCTGTTGCAGACTTCCGTGGTGTGAGACAGATCATGGCTTGATATTAAGAACGTTACGCCTTCCTGCTTGGATAACTCTTTAATGAGATTTTTCAGTTTGATCTGTGTGGAAGGGTCAAGATTGGCAAACGGCTCATCCAGAATGATAATTTCAGGGTTTCCGATGATAGCGCCTACAATTCCTACTTTTTTCTGATTCCCTTTCGATAAATCACGGACATATTTCCCAGAGTTTAAAATTTCCCCGTTAAAAAGATCATGAAATTGTTTTAAAAACTCATCTACCGTTGCTTTGTTTTGACCTCTCAATTCTCCGATGAAATAAAAATATTCTTCCGGAGTCAGATAGCCGATCAGGAAAGTATCATCTACAAAAGCGGAGACTTTGCTTTTCCATGCTTCGGATTCGCTGACTTTGATTCCGTCTATGCTTACAGATCCTGTTGTCGCCTGGATCAAATCAAGCATTAAGCTGAAAAGGGTTGTTTTTCCTGCTCCGTTATTTCCAACCAGCCCGAAAGTTTCTCCATTTGGGATTTCAAGATGCTCAATATTAAGAACAGTTGCCGTTCCGTATGTTTTGGATAGATTATTTATAGTGATCATTATATTAATTTTTAGATTTGAATGCGTCTAAAGTACTGTACTTCTCTGCTTTATATTGTTTTACGATAATATCAAAAATTTTCTCACGGAGTAAAAACCCGATCAGACCTAAAATAGTGATACTCACTACTCCGCCCGTCATTCCGAAGAAATATTTTGTGATTCCGAAAACAGCCATCGGTAAAAGCATTTTAGGAATCAGTAATAATAGGGCTTTCATACTGAAGCTGTTTTTCTGTCCTATTCTTTTTTCTTTAGAATTCAGATCGATCTGGGTTTTGTTAAACGCTCCCGACCAAAGCGTAAATTGAGAATTCACACCCATATTATAAAGTCCTGCCGCAAAGAAGGTAATATACAATTCCCAACCGAAATAAGCATAAAATAAGGCTACAACAATGGATACAGCCGTTACGATATTCATCAGCCACCATTTTGCTTTCAAATATTCCTTGTAAGGAACGTTCAAGGTCATCATTAAAGGATAATATGAACTATCGAAAGATGGCACTCTCTGCCCGAACAGAAACTGAAAACCTCCTGTCACAAACAATCCCATAAACATCATCATATACGAAGTTTTGTATACCGAAGATGTAAAAATCAGCAAGCCGTAAAAAATGAACAGAAAGCTTCCCAGTAAAACCCCTTTAGTAACTTTATTTCTTCTGAGCATTTTAATATCATTGTTGATAAAGCTTCCAAGAACGCCATATTTGTTTAAGAAAGCGATATTTTCTGTCTTCCCCACTGTTTTCTTTGCTTCAAGTCCCTGGTCAAGATAAAATTCCTGATACACATTCCTGAAACATATTCTCCATAATCCTAAAAATAACATGATTGACAGCACCGCAAAATAAGGTCTTTCATAAAAGTTGTAAAAGAGTCTTTCTGTATACGATAATAAAGGAATAATGTTGTAATAGGTAAGAATTCCCAACACCGTAAAAATACTTCCTACAATAATGGCAATCGTTTCCTTATCATTAAAAAGGATATTGATAAAATTATTGAGATAAAAAAGCAGGGAAGCTCCTATTACCCATGCAAACGTTCCTAATATTCCATATCCATTAAACATACAGATGCCTGCAAACGTAATTAAAAAGAAGGAGTTCAGCCAGCTGAATGCCGATAAGAACGTTTTGATCAGCATATAATTGACCAATGTTTTCTTGGGAACATTAAGCGTGAGAAATGGCTTAATATTCTGAGTCGGCATTTCCTGCCAAAGATATTTGACGATAAGATCCAAAACCCAGGCTATGATCAGATATCTGGAAACAATTTTCAAGGGGTCTGCGTACATTTCTTCCTGTATGTAAAAGAAAGCAACAAATGCTCCTATTACTAAACATGCAATGAAATAAACAATTCCCATCAACCTGAGAATTTTCATTGCCAGATTAATGCCTACTGAAGTACCGCGAAAAAAACTTTTTATTTCTAATCTGAGGAACTTAAAAAACATAGTTTACTTTTTTACATTAGTAAATGTAATGTAAAATATGTTACAGCTTTTTAACCAATTAATTCTTTCGCCTGTGCTAAAGCGGCTTCCGTAATTTTACTTCCGGAGAGAAGTTGGGCAATTTCGTTGAGCTTTTCTTCCTCACTTAATGGAATAATGGTAGATTGTGTTTTCCCGGAAACATCCTGTTTGATCACCTTATAGTTATTATTTCCTTTGGCGGCTACCTGAGCAAGATGAGAAATCACAATAAGCTGCATGTCTCGGGACATTTCACGCATCAGATTTCCTATCTCTTCTGCTACTTTTCCGGAAACTCCGGTATCAATTTCATCTAAAATAAGTGTTGGGAGCTCATCACTTTCTGCAATGATCTTTTTCACCGCTAACATCACTCTTGATCTTTCCCCACCTGAAATAGCTGTTTGAATGGGCTTTAAAGGAAATCCTGAATTCGCCTGAAACAATAACTGGATATTTTCTTTCCCAAACAAATTGAAATCTGTGGTATTCTGAAGCTCAATATCCACTCTCGCTTTTTCAAGACCCAGTTTTTTAAGGAGTTCTTCCGCTTTTTTGATGAAATCCGGAATGCTCTTTTTTCTGTTTTTGGATAATTTTTCAGCTAAAATTTGAAGATTTTTTGATTTTTTAGCAATATTTTCTTCGATTTCTGCAATCAGGCCTTCAATTTCAGACGCTCCTTTTTGTTCTCCAGCCAACTCATCTCTGATTTCTTTCAGTTCATGAATATCCGAAACATTATGTTTGAGGAATAAGGCATTAATTTTATTATTGAGATCAGATAACAGCGTTAACGCTTCAGGATTGATCTCTATCTTTTCCGATTCGTTTTCAAGTTCGGAAATAATATCTTTTAGCTCTACAAAAGAGGTCTCCATTCTCTCATCCAGCTCAGAAAACGCTGATGAAACTTCGGAAATTTTGGAAAGCTTATTTTTCGCTTCATTAAAAAAAGACAGGATTCCGATTTCTTCCTGATGGAATCTCGATAAAATTTGTCCAAGATTTTCAGAGATCATTTCAGCATTTTCCTGAATGGAAAGCTGGTTTTGCAAATCTTCATAGTCTACGTCATCCAACCTCAGCTCTTCAAGCTCGTTTAATAAAAACTGTTTATAATCGCTCTCTTTATTATTTTCAAAAAGCTGGGATTGTAGTCTTTTAAGCTGTGTTTTCAGGCTTTGAAATTCAGAAAACTCATATTGATAGTCTTCTATGATCTTTTTATTATCCGAAAGTCCGTCAATAATTTTAAACTGATATTCTGAAGTAAAAAGATTGGAGGTTTCAAACTGGGAATGGATATCGATAAGCTGGGAAGAAAGTTCTTTCAACACATCCAGAGTTACCGGAACGTCATTGATAAAAGCCCGTGATTTTCCCGAAGGCAGGATTTCCCTACGGATAATGGTCTGATGTTCATAATCCAGATCATTTTCGATAAAGAATTTTTTGAACTGGTTATGAAGTGCAAATTCTGTTTCCACGATGCTTTTTTCATCGGTATTGGAAATGGACTTCACATCTGCTCTTTCACCCAAAATAAGCCGCAAAGCTCCCAAAATAATGGATTTACCTGCTCCCGTTTCCCCGGTTATCACTTGTAAACCGTTATGCAATGATACTTCAAGGGTATCAATCAAAGCAAAATTTTTAATGTAAATTCTCGAAAGCATGAATCAGTAGCAGATTACGTTAGGTCCTGCAAATATAGAACTTTAGAATTCAGAATTCAATAGAAGAAAACGAAGGTTTTGTTATTTCCACTTATTCCATTTAGACTCGGTATTCTTTGGTGAGAAGGTGATCATAAGCTGTTTCAGATCATTCAATATAATTCCACCGTTATTTCCTGTATTGAAAATATTGAAGATCTCATCGCTTTTATTATCCAGGAAAAGATTGATGAAATAATTCTGCTGGAATGAGTTTTCATAGGTTTTCAGCTGCATCAAGGCATTAAAGATAATCTTTTTTGCCGCTGCTTGATCCTGATTGAATAAATTATCCAGCCCGGCACGATGATATGTGTATATAATGGAACGCAACTGACTTAAATTAGGGTTTACAATCTCCCCGATTAAAATAGCACGACTTCTTGGCTCATTGATCTGGCTCCATCCTTCATACCCCCTATTCTGGGCATTCTGAGCGATCTGCTGTGCTTTTGCAAACCATTGCGATCCTGCCATAGACTGGAAGCTGTCTGCATCATAACCCAAGATCAGATAAACATAAAAACTGATAACATCAATTAAGTTTTTACCTGAAAACTGCCTTTCATTGAAGATCAGGTTCTCATTTTCCACATATTCGAAAGCAAACTTAGTATCCTGAAGGTTAAGCAAAGGAGATTCGTACGTTGTATTATATACCGGACGAACAGCCTGAACTACAATTCTTCCTTTATATCTGTTCCCATCTTTTTCATCGATCACTATAGCAAAGTTTGATTTCACTTTTTCAAAGTTCTGAAGCTTTTTCCCCGTCCAGCTTGTATTGTTGATAAAATCTCTGAGGCTTTTCTCCAATGCTTTGTAAGCCTGCTGGTTACTTCCTCCCAACAATTGGGAATTTACCTGCACCGTGGCCAGGATTTCCTGAGAAAAACTGATATTATATAGGAAAAGCAGTAAAAATAAGCTTATGATCTTTTTCATTCTGTTAGTAAAAATTGAGAACGGAAATTTATTAAAATTATTTTAAAATCTGAGTTTCAACAAAGTTGAGAATATCTTTTGCTACATCATCCTTAGATTTCAGGTCAAATTCCTTTCTTTCCGCCTTAGTAAATATTTTTATTTTGTTGGTATCGTTTTTAAAGCCGGCACCTTCATCACGAAGAGAATTCAGCACGATCATATCCAGGTTTTTCTTTTCCAGCTTTCCTTTGGCATTTTCTTCTTCATTCTGGGTTTCCAAAGCAAAACCTACTAAAAACTGATGCGATTTTTTCTCGCCCATCGTTTTAAGGATATCCGGATTTTTAACCAGTTCAATGGTCAAATTATCGTCGTTCTTTTTAATTTTTTCCTTGGCAACTTCTTTCGGTGCATAATCTGCAACCGCTGCACTTGCAATGGCAATATCAACATTTTCATAAAACTCAAATACTTTTGCAAGCATTTCTTTTGCCGAAGTAACCCTGTACAGGTCCACATTATTGTCATTAATCACCTGAGAACTCGGTCCTGAAATCAAGATTACCTTTGCCCCTCTTTTGGAAGCCTCTTCGGCTAATGAAAATCCCATCTTCCCCGATGAATGGTTTCCAATGAATCTTACCGGATCAATGGCTTCATAAGTGGGCCCTGCAGTAATCAAAACCGTTTTTCCTTCAAGGGTTTTATTTGTATTTTCTGAAGTAAAGAAATCTTCTACTGTTTTAACAATGGTTTCCGGTTCCGCCATTCTCCCCTGCCCGATTAAGCCACTTGCCAATTCTCCGTTTTCTGCAGGAATAATAAGGTGTCCATAATCTTCTGCCAATTCCAGGTTCTGCTTTGTAGACGGATGTTGGTACATATCCAGATCCATTGCCGGAGCAATAAAAACAGGACATTTAGCAGACATATATGTCGCAATAACCAAATTGTCACACATTCCGTGTACCATCTTAGCTAACGTATTGGCTGTACATGGGGCAACGATCATTACATCTGCCCATAATGCCATTTCCACATGGCTGTTCCATGTTCCGTTATCACTGTAAAAGTCTGTGTAAACAGGTTTTTTGGATAAAGTAGATAAGCTGAGTTTGGTAACGAAGTGTTCTGCATCAGGAGTCATAATCACCTGAACTTCGGCTCCTTTCTTCACAAAATCCCTGATCAGAAAATGTATCTTATATGCAGCAATTCCTCCAGAAACGGCAATAAGGATCTTTTTTCCGGAAACACCCATGTAGTTTTAATTTTAGAATACTAAATTACTTATTTTTTCTCAGGTTCAGAAACAGCAAAGGTCATAAAAGAGTTTATTCCTTTACGACCTTCGGTTTATAATACTACAGAAAAATTATTTTCTGTCTTCTGTTTTTCTGAAATAGATATCTTCATTCATCCATTCTTCAATAGCAATTGAAGTCGGCTTCGGAAGTTTTTCATAATGCTTGGAGATCTCAATCTGCTCTCTGTTTTCGAACACTTCTTCCAAAGTAGAATTGTGCACTGCAAATTCATCCAGTTTATTATGTAATTCCGTACGGATTTCTGCATTGATCTGCTCTGCTCTCTTTCCCATGATAACAATAGCCTCATAGATTGAACCTACTTTTTCTTCAATCTTATCTCTATCGTAAGTAATTGTATTTACTTCTGCTTTTGTATCTTTTACGCTCATTTTGAGAAATTTATTTTATTTTAAGATGGCAAATTTACGAATTATCTTTGAATTTTGAAAGTAGCGGCCGGAGGAGGTGTTTGAAGCGCTGCACTGTCTCTCTGGATCTGCATTGCCTTCTTTTCTGCATCCACCTGATCTTTCATCTGTTGTTCTGTTTTACTTTTCTCTGCCAGTTTATCCGCTTCTTTTTTCTGCTTAGCCGTTAAAGCCGCAATCCTGGCTTCCGTTTGTTTTTTTACAACCACAAAATCTTTTTTCTCCTTCTCAAGCTTTTCTCTTAAATCCAAAGCTGTTTTAGAGTATTCTGTATTGGGAAGTTCTTTTTCTATCTGTCTTGTAAATGCCAAAGCACTTTCTATACGTTCTTCTTTCAGATCATACACCGAGTGAACTGCCAGCTGATAACGAGATTTTACAATATAGTCATAGATTTTTGCACGAAGTTTTGTACTTGGGAAATCTTCCAATACATTTTCCAACGCCACATTCGCTGCTTTGTAATCACCCATTTTAAAATACTGTCTTGCATTTTCGTATGCTTTAAACTCCAGTTTATAAGACAATTCATCAATAAGCTGACTGATATTTTTAGATCTCTCAGAGTTCGGATAATTATTCAGGAAGTCCTGCAGTTCATTAATAGCCAATTCTGTACTCGACTGATCCAGGTTATAATCCATAGACCCTTCATAATAACAAAGTGCAGACATATAAGCCGCTTCTTCTTTTCTGCTGTCCTGGGGAAAGCTTATCGCAAAGTTTTTGAACTGGTGCCCGGCTAATTTATAGTTTTTGTCGTAATAGTTGGCATATGCAGAGTTGAAAACCACATTCGGAGCATCATCTGTTCCTGCTACAAGGTTCGGAAGCCTGTCATATAGAGCCAGTGCATTTTTCCATTTCTTTTTAGCAAAGTTTTCATTAGCAACTTTCAAAATGTAGTTCTTGTCTGCACTTTTCATGGCTTTATCCTGTTGGCTCACACATGAAGCAACCACCACTGCTGCTAAAAGACCTAAAATATATTTTTTCATAAAAAATTCAACAGTTTCCGGATTTTTCCGATCTACTAATTTGCAAAAATATAACTTTTTTGCCAATACGTTTCTTTTTATGATTATTTAACGTAATTTTAGTCTGCAGCGTATCCCAGAATAGCAAAAACACTGAGTAAGAGATTCATTCTTACTTTTTTTTCAGCTTCTTTTACATAGGTTTCCTCATTTTTGTTGGGAACATATAATTCATAGAAGTTTTTATTGCGGATCACAAAAAGGGTTGACCCAATAATAGTGGTAAGAATATCCTCCGGTTTCGGGGTGAAAGTAAAAACCCCGGAAGCGACCCCTTTTTTGATAACCTCATCCAGTTTTTTGACAAACAGTTGATAGAAATCCAGTAATTCATCTTTAAGATTTTCCGTATGGCGTAATTCCTGAGTGACAAACCCATGGAAATAGTTATACTTGAATAGTTGGGCGACAATATATTTAATGATTTCCTTCATCTGCATTTCCGGCTTGCCGTCTTTAATGGTATCGGCAAATTCAGAAAAATTTTCTCTGGTTTTCAATACTCTGTATTGATAAAGATAGGACATCATTTTCTCTTTGGAACCAAAATAATAAGAGATCATAGCGACATTAATATTGGCTTTGGAACAGATATCCCGGACAGATGTTCCTTCATAACCTTTCATAGCAATAAGCTCTTCGGCAATGTCTAAAATGTGGATTTGTTTTTCCGTAAATTTTTTTCTCATGAAGTGTAGTTTGAGTAAAGTTAAGAAATTTTTAACAGAATTATAAACGTTTGTTTAAGAATTTTACGTTAATCCTAAATAATGAGTATTTTTGACGATGGATTTTTTTGATTTTCACCATCATAAGAAGCATGTCTCGTTTGGGGTTTACAATGTAAATGCCGGGGAGGTTCCTCCGGATCATTTTTACTCCATCGGAATTCATCCTAAAGATATTCTGGTTGATTCTACGGAAAATCAGTTTCAATGGTTACGATACCATCTCTCAGAAAATTGTTTTGCGATCGGAGAATGTGGTTTGGACTCTTTTGTTCCCATAGATCAGTCTATTCAGGAAAATGTTTTTTTAAAACAGATTGAAATTTCCAATGAATTCAGGAAACCGTTAATCATCCATTGTGTAAGAAAATTTTATGAAGTGATCTCGTTCAGAAAAAGGGCGGAACAAGCCATGGTTATTCATGGTTTTAATAAAAAACAGGCTATCGCAGATGACCTGCTGAAAAATAATTTTTATCTGAGTTTTGGAAAAGCAGTTTTGTATAATTTATCTTTGCAGGAAACTTTAAAAACGGTTCCTTTAGATAAGATCTTTTTAGAAACTGACAATGATGATTTTATCATCGGTGAATTGTACCAAAAGGTTTCAGAGATCAAAGGAATTTCTTTGGAAAGGCTTAATGAGCAGATTATAGAAAATTTAGAGACAATAAAAAATGGATAAATACTGGCTGGAAAGAACGGAACTTTTAATTAAGGAAGACGGGATTAAGAAGTTAAGCAACGCTCATATTCTGGTTGTTGGTTTAGGTGGTGTAGGTTCTTTTGCTGCTGAATTCTTAGCAAGAGCCGGAGTAGGGAAAATGACTATTGTAGATGGTGATACTGTGGATATTACCAATATTAACAGGCAGCTTCCGGCGTTACATTCTACCGTTGGACAACATAAAGTGGAAGTGGTTGCGGAAAGGCTTTTAGACATCAACCCTGAACTTAATCTTATCAAAATCAACGAGTTCCTGAATCCGGAAAGAATGGACGAAGTTTTGGATTCGGGAAACTTCGATTATGTCCTGGATTGCATCGACAGTGTAACTCCTAAGCTATGTCTGATTAAATCAGCAAGAAGAAGAAAAATCAAGATCATCAGTTCCATGGGCGCCGGCGGAAAAACCGATCCTAGTAAAGTAATGGTAAGAGACATCAGCAAAACCCACAACTGTTTCCTGGCCAAGCAGGTGAGAAAAAGACTTAAAAAAGAAAAGATCCATAAAGGCTTCCGATGCGTATTTTCTAATGAAATTCAGAACGAGGAAAGTCTAAAAATGACCGACGGGAGCAATTTCAAAAAATCGTTTTACGGAACCATCAGCTTCATTCCCGCTATTTTCGGGTTATATGCAGCGGCAGAAGTGATCAATTACTTAGTGAAAAAAGAATAATTGAAATACCGACTCTCTCAGCATGACATTACTATAAAAACAAACTATTCCGTTCTATAAATGGCTCAATTTAGATATCCCAGAGAAGAAAAGCTCAAAAAAAACAGTGAGATCTCTTTACTTTTTGAAAAAGGTAAATGGAGAACTTCTGGAAATCTGAGAATCATTATTCTTAAGGATAAGCCCAACCATCCTGTTGAAAGCACCAAGTTCGGAGTTTCCGTATCCAAAAGGTATTTTAAAAGAGCCGTCCACAGGAATCGAATCAAAAGATTACTGAGGGAATGTTATCGCCTGCATAAAGATTTATTTAAAGAGACTTTCGGGGAAAAAACCCTTGCAATGATGTTTTGGGTTTCTTCTGAAATGCCACAGAAATTCCAGGAGGCAGAAGACCAGTTTATAAAGCTTTGCGAAGCTCAAAAGAAGGCTTAGCCTTAGCGGAGACTAAACAGATGAAAAATTTGTGAAATCTATGGCCCGAATATATTCTAACCATATCATCAATCTTTGCATACTTTTTGTAACTTTAGGGAAAACAAATACTGAAAATTAAAATGTTAGATCAAGTTCCCTATTTGCCATATGTCATCAGTGCCTTTATCGGTATTGGTCTGGCTGCTGCATCCGGTTTCAGGGTATTTCTCCCGATGTTTGCCGTAAGTTTAGCTTCTTATATGGGCTGGATTCCAATGAATGAGCATTTTCAATGGCTTTCCGGTCTCCCGACACTTATTACCACAGGCATTGCGACTGTCGTGGAGATTTTAGCTTATTATATTCCTTATATTGATCATTTGCTGGATACACTTTCCGTTCCGTTGGCTACAGTGGCCGGATCCGTTTTGTTTGCAAGTCAGTTTGCCGATTTGGGAACTTTTCCGCAGTGGGCATTGGCATTAATTGCAGGGGGAGGAACTGCTGCAGCGATCAGTTCAGGATTTGCGGGAACAAGGGCCGCTTCAACTGCCACTACTGGCGGGATTGGAAATTCTGTAGTGGCTACTACAGAAACAGCAGGTGCAGGAATCATGTCTGTTTTAGCAATGGCCGCACCGGTTATTGCAGCCATCTTTGCTATTATATTGGTGATACTTGTTCTTGTTGTCGGTCGGAAAGCCTGGCGGAAATTGAGAAATAATAAAAAAGTAATCGATACATAAAAAAATCCCGGCTTTCGCCGGGATTTTTTTATGTATCTGGATTTTTCCTGATTCCTTTGAGATTAATTTTTACCTCGGATGTCTTTTATTTCCTGAATTTTAGCTTCAAAATAATCTCTTTTTTCAGGGTGTTTGCCGGCCAGTATCTGGAAAGCATTAATCGCCTTGGTATACAGCTTTTGCTCAAAATAAAGTTTGGCCAGCGTTTCCGTCATTAAGTGCGAAATATCATCCGTTCTTTCTTTTACAACATAGCTGCTTTCGTCTTTGAGCTGAGTGATTTTAGGATTATTTTCAATAAAGGAATCTATAGCTTTGATCTTATTTTCAACTTTTGTTTTTTCAATCTCCTGCGATCTGTCGATCTTCAGCCAGTTTTGCCATGTATTGATAAATCCGGGAACATTGCTATCCTCCATAACAGAAGTTTTAGCGTCTTGTTTTGGCGTTTCTTTAACCTCTTTCTCAGGTTCTTCTTTCTGCTCTTTTTGAGGCTCGTTAATTGCCCAGTTTGAGCTGAAGAAAGAAACATTCATTACCGGAACTTCTTCCCGTTTTCTATCTTCATTCTCCATTTTTGGAGCTTCCTTATCTTCTTTAAGCTCTTCTGTATTCTTTTCGAATTTTTCAGACTGGTCTTCGATCAATTCCGGTATATTTTCTAAAAGAGGCAGAATGCTTTTCTGTTTTGGCGGTTCAATAACGGCTTCAACCTCAGGAGCAGCAATTTCAACAGGCTTAGGTTTATTGATGAGTGAGTCCGGAACGTTGGATTCAAAGTTCATCGGCTTCCATGTTGTTTTAATTTCTTCCTTAGCCTCGACAACATGAGATTCTTGAACGGCAGACTGTGCATTTGGAGAAGTTTCCGGCTTGATGTTTTCAGGCTGACTCTCTTTTACCTCATCTTTTATTTCCGTCTTCTGTTCTGAAATAACCTCAAAACTTTGAGTTTCTGCAAAATTGATGTCATGACTTTGAATTTCAGGCTCAGCTTTCTCTTTTTCAGGAGAAGTTCCCTTTTTAGCCTTCATTTTTTTCTCCACTTCTTCAATCAGGCGCCTCATCTCTTCTTCATGTTTATTGACAGAAGGCCTGGAGACATCATGTTTTGCTGTTTCAGCAGAAGGAGTAGACTGGATCGTCACCCCGGGCAGGAATGATTCTAATCCATGGAAGCTTAGTTCTTCATCATCACGGACTGATCTTTTTTCTTGCTCTGAAGAAATTTCTTCTTCATTGATGATCTTTTCCGGTGTAAAGTCTGCAACACCTTCCTGTTTTTTCTTTTCTTCCGGATTCTCCTTTATTTCTTCCTTGTTCGCCTGAACTGTAACTTCGGGAAGGAATGATTCTGTTTCATGGAAACTTAGCTCTGCAGGATCGGTGATCTCTTCTTTTTCTTCCTTTGAAGAAATCTTTTCTTCTTCAATGATGGTTTCAGGAGTAAAGGAATGCCCTTCCAGAGGTTTTTCAGGTGCCTGCTTTTCTTCGGAACTGTCTTCTTTTAATGGTTCGACAGATTCCTGCAGGCTTATTTCTTCGGCTTTCTCCTGTTTTTGGGTAACAATAATTCCGGATTCGAATGTTGATTCCAGATCGATGGTTTCCCGATTATCGTCTTCAAGGAAATTCTCTTCTCCTTCAAATAGAATCCTGTTTCTTTCTCCGTTTACATAAATGTGCTTAACTTCAGGCTGTGGTTTAGCCATTAAGCATGCAGCTTCTTCAAACCGTTTCTCTGAAGATTTTTTATCTTCAATGACAGGTTCTTCTGCAGGAAGGTTTTCCTTTTCCCGGACAGGCTCTGAAATTTCTTCTTTTCTTTCAACGATTTCTGGCTTCGGCTGTGGTTGAGCCTTACCGTTAATTAATTGATACAGAATTTTTTTATCGGTAGTATAAGCTGCTGTAACGGAAAGTTCTCTCTGATAGTTTTCTTTATCATAAAGGTGAATTCCGTATAAATGAAGTGCTCTTATATTTTGAATATAGGGAAAGGAACTGATCTCCTCTTTCAGAAGTCCTAAGTCTTCTGACTGAATGTTTTTCGGGTTTTTTAATAATTCTAAAACTCTTGGATTCATGTTACCAATTCGCTACAATATCGTTAAATATTTTATTAATGATTCTATCTGTCACAATTTTCACCTGAGATGCTTCAATGTCACTTTGGGATAAATTGCTGTTGAATACGGCTTCATCAGAATAAGTTCTATCGAAACTTACATCCGGATGAAGTTTATTTTCATAATGTACTTTTACGGTAATCGTAAGTTTATTCTGTGATTCCTGGATAACTCCTCCTGTATTGGTAGTTTGGGTATTGGAACTAATGGTCGTAGGGGATATGGAGTAATCCGTGATCTCTCCTTCGATCAGAATATCCGGGTTTTCTTTGGTTCCTTTCAATGTTGTTCTTTGCAGGAACCTGTTTTGAATATCTGTGGAAAACTGCTGTGATAATGTTGGGTTTACATAGGCTGCATTATTAGGGAATTCATTAATCTGCACTGTTTTTTCATCAGTCAGAGACGATCCGGTAAAACTGTAGCACGAATGTAAAACACTCAGGCAAAGAAGCAAAAGCCCAACTAAAGACTGTTTTATAAAGATATTCTTGTTTTTAATATTCATTTTTCTGTCCGATTTCTTTGATCTCGTCATATTCAATCTGCTGAATGGCATCTTCAAAGGCAAAATAGTGAGTAGTATATAAATAGGGTAACGTTATCAGCAAGCCAATTCCACAAAGCAGGACTCCTAATTGGGAAAGAAAACTGATGACAATACTAAATAAGAAGATTGACAACAAGTTATCTTTAGTCATTATTTTAGACATATTCCAAGCTGTTTTGATGTCTCTTACTCCTCCCAGAGAGATCAGGGCCGGAATATAAAATGCTTTCAAAGCCAGATATATTATTGCAATGACGATCAAAAATACATAGAACATAAAGAACAATCCGAAAACAGGGGAAGGCTGTTCACCATTTCCCATAAAAGGAACGACAAAAAGCATAGGAATGTAAATGGCCAGTACAATCCCTATAATGATCAGCTGATAGATAATATACGCTGAAAAGTCATCAAAATTAAATATCTCCGAAGGATTGGCCTGTTGCCCTCTGTTTACTTTTCTGCAATATTTATAAAAGTTTCCTGCAGCCATCAGACCACAGAATGGAATGATGGATAAGACCATGCAAAAAATAAAAGCCAATAAGAAATTTCCAAAATCTTTCTTTAAAAGCTCATACCCTTTGTTGAGATATTCATTGAATTTAAAATTAATGGGTCTTGCTGTGATTGATTTACTCATATTTGTCTATTCTTCCAGGTTATATTGTTTTATTTTTCTATATAATGTTCTTTGTGAAATGCCTAATTCATCTGCCGCTTTATTTCTGCGTCCTTTATGCTTTTCCAGCGCTTTGATGATCAGATCTTTTTCATTATTCTGCAATGAAAGTGATTCCGGCTGGTTCTCTTCCACTTCAATATCTTCCACATCTTCATAGCTGTCATCAGGATTTGAAATAATCGTCGGGGTCTGAACCGGGTTGTTATTATTTTCAAAATACAATAATGAATTCGGGTTGACGGCTTGTTGAGATTCAGGAGTGTAAATTCTGTTAATCAGGCTTTTTTCATGACTGCTCAGATCTGCCGTTCCTCTGTTCTTTATCAGTTCCGAAGTTAAGGATTTTAAATCATTAATATCACTTCGCATATCAAAGAGGATCTTATACATGATCTCTCTTTCACTTGCAAAATCGTTTTGCTTGGGTGTATTAGGCGTATTAACGACCATTGGAAGGTGGCTTTCCATCGGGATATATTCCGCCAGTTTTTCTACGGTAACATTTCTGTTTCTCTCTACGACGGTCATTTGTTCCACCAGATTTCTCAATTGACGGACGTTCCCCGGAAAGGTATAATTTTCAATATAATGAACGGCGCTTGGATCCAGCTCCAATTCCGGCATTCTGTATTTTTCGGCAAAATCGATAGCAAATTTTCTGAACAGCAGGTGAATATCCCCTTTTCTGTCTCTTAACGGCGGCATGTCGATCTGCACCGTATTCAGACGGTAATATAAATCTTCTCGGAATCTTCCGTCCTGGATAGCCTTCATCATGTTTACATTGGTGGCAGCCACAATCCTTACATTCGTTTTCTGTACCTGCGAAGAACCTACTTTCATGAACTCTCCGCTTTCTAGAACCCTTAACAAACGTACCTGTGTCTGCAATGGCAATTCTCCTACCTCATCCAAAAAGATCGTTCCTCCGTCTGCCACTTCAAAATATCCTTTCCTCGTGGCTGTAGCTCCCGTGAAGGCTCCTTTTTCATGTCCGAACAATTCGGAGTCTATGGTCCCTTCCGGAATAGCTCCGCAATTCACTACAATATAAGGCTGGTGTTTTCTTCTGGATTCCGAATGAATAATTTTGGGGATGAATTCCTTTCCTACACCACTTTCTCCAATAACCAATACTGAAATATCTGTTGGTGCTACCTGGATCGCTTTTTCCAAAGCACGATTTAAGGCCGGAAAGTTTCCGATAATTCCGAAACGGTTTTTTATATTTTGTAACTCGTTGCTCATAAGTAAATGTTAGATTATGGTTTTAATTACAATTCTACTGATCTGATTTTTGTAGAATTCCGGTTAATTTTTTAAAATTTGAATGTCTTTTTTCTAATTATTAACCTAATAAATCCAAATAATCTTTGTTCCTGATTTTCGAAACTATGGTTCTAAAATATAACGTTCCTGTAGAACTATTCTTATTATAACTTTTAAAATTTACCCTTACAAGATCATGCTTTTTAATTCCAAGACAGGGAACAGCATCATGAGGATTAACCTTGTTGTATTCTTTTTCAAAGCCTGCTTTTCCTATAACACCAATTGCATTCTGCTTATGATGTATCGCATGATAATATTTTGGCTTTTTTGAAGCACAGCTCTGGTGTGTATCCCCAGGCTTCTGCCCTAAAAGCTGAGTATATATTTCACACAGGTTGTTGTATTCGGTAGGCTCAGTGCTACCATTAGCGATCTGTGCTGGAATATTTCCACAAATTATCACCAATAAAACACTGAGGCAATATTTCTGCAATTTTTCCATTGTCTGAGCTTATTAAAAGGTGTTGATAATAATTTGTTATTCATAAAATTCCTGAAAAGGTTATTTATTCTCTACTGTTTCCCCTAAAAGTGTGCCTTGTGTATTATTAAAGACAAAAACGTCCACAATGTCACCAATTTTCTGGCCATCCAATTTATCGAATACGCAAACGGCATTCTGAGAATTTCTTCCTTTCCATTGATTTTCATTCTTTTTAGAGGTTCCTTCAATAAGGATCTGATGTACTCTTCCTACATAAGAAGCCATACGTTTTCTTGAAAGTTCACCCTGTAAAGCAATTACTTCCGCAAGACGTCTCTGTTTAATATCTGCAGGAATATTGTCTTCCAGTTTTTTGTGAGCCGGAGTTCCCGGTCTTTCAGAGTAAGCGAACATATATCCGTAATCATATTCCACTTCTCTCATCAAGCTTAGAGTATCCTGATGATCTTGTTCCGTTTCGTTACAAAAGCCAACGATCATATCCTGTGAAAAGGCAATGTCCGGAACAATAGTTTTAGCTTCTCTCACTAAATCCAGATATTCCTGACGGGTATGCTGCCTGTTCATCAGCTGCAGCATATTGTCGCTTCCACTCTGAACTGGCAGATGGACATATTTACAAATATTATCATGCTTTGCGATCATTCTGAATACATCCAGGCTCATATCCTGAGGGTTGGATGTAGAGAATCTGATTCTCATGTCAGGTACAGCTTTAGCAACAAGATCAAGGAGCTGTGCGAAGTTTACGGCTGTAGCTTTCTGCATTTCAGATGCTTTTGCGAAGTCTTTTTTAGGGCCGCCTCCATACCAAAGGTAAGAGTCTACATTTTGTCCCAATAAGGTAATTTCTTTATACCCATTGTTCCAAAGGCCTTTACATTCCTCAATAATAGAATGTGGATCGCGGCTTCTTTCTCTTCCTCTTGTGAATGGTACCACACAGAAGGTACACATGTTATCGCAACCTCTTGTAATGGTAACAAAAGCTGTCACTCCATTTCCGCCTAAACGGACAGGATTGATATCTGCATAGGTTTCTTCTTTGGAAAGAATGACGTTGATGGCATCTCTTCCGTCTTCAGTCTCTTTTAAAAGGTTAGGTAAATCCCTGTATGCATCGGGACCTACAACAAGATCTACTAATTGTTCTTCTTCTAAAAACTTAGTTTTTAATCTTTCCGCCATGCATCCTAAAACCCCAACGGTCATGTTTGGTTTTTCTTTCTTAAGATTTTTGAATTGAGAAAGACGCATTCTTACGGTTTGCTCTGCTTTCTCACGAATAGAACATGTATTTAAAAGAATAAGATCGGCTTCCTCGGCTTTCAGGGTTGTATTGTAACCTTGCTCGTTAAGGATAGAGGCAACGATCTCGGAATCAGAGAAATTCATCTGACAGCCATAGCTTTCCAAGAATAATTTCTTGGAATTCCCCTCCTTTTCTGCAATAGCAAAAGCTTCTCCCTGTTTTGTTTCATCTATATATTTTTCCTGCACTTTTATAAATCTTAAATTTATGAATCAGACATGGTCCTGATTCAAAAATAGTTTAGTTTGCAAAGATACAAAATATTGTGACAGAATGGCAGGATTATCTCTCCCGAAAATTTGTGGAAAAATTCATTGGATATACAAATCTCTCTTTAATTGGGATATTTAAATATAATGCAGGCTTCCAAGTTTCTTTTAATCTTGAAAGGGTTCGCAGAAAATCTATATTAAATTTTTTATCACTTATCTGAGGATAAATCCTTGAGTTTGTGATATGACCCTCTTTATCAATATAAAATTCAAGATTAATAGTCCCATTAATATGATAGTCGGCAAAAAGGGCCATAAACTCGTCATGAAAATCTCTATGAAAGGCTTTATCACCTTTAGGATATTGAGCAGAAATCACAAAATTATTAGCATTATATTTATCTTTGTAATTGCTCATTATATCTTTCGGATAAAATATAAATTCGGTAATAGCGCCTATTTTCCCCCCTTTCACTTCTGCGGATTTCCAATGTTTAAGATTCTTGATAATTTCAATTGATAAGTCATATGCGCATTTATTTTTTGCAATATAAGCCGTATCATTGTCTTTTACCACTTTAACAACAGCATCTTTAGTCACTAAAATCCTAGGCTGATATATCTCCCTTGCATCACATTCTTTAAAATTATTGTTCAGAAGGTAATCATGTGCTTCTTTATAGAAGTTTGTTAAACCACCCTCATAAAAGTCCTGTTTTTTAGGATATTCATCAAGAACTTGTGCATTACAGAAAGACAAAGATATCAAGCAAAAAACAATAATATTCTTAATCATGGTCAAATGGTTTGTTGTAAAATTAATTTTAATTATTTTCTTTGAGGCGATTGGTTCCTTTTTAATCTGTAAAATACTTCCCTTAGTACTACATATCCGCAGAAAGCGAAGAAAAATTCATTTTCAGTTTCATTTCAGATTTTACGGGTTGGCCGTTACATACAGCCGGAGCCCAGTTTTTCTTAATTCTTCTTACGACATATTGCATATCATCGAAGAATATTTCGCTGTTTACAACTTTTGGGTCTCCCTCGACATCGACTACTTTACCAGTAGCATCAATGGTAAGGGTAAAAGTAAATTCTCCGTTTAATGTATAGAAATCCGAATTTAAATAAGTATACATATATTTTTTAAGAATTTCTTTATATGCAGAGGCACCTCCTTCAAAACTTGCCGGCTTAAAATCATTGCAGCTTTTTATACCCACCTGCATAAAAGGCTCTTTGATATCTATTTTTAAAATATTCTTATTATTTTCTGTGATGAAAGAATCATCTCTGTCTTCGAGATCCTGGGCAAATGAAAAGCCTGCGAAGAAAATTCCTATTAATAATGCTAATGCTTTCATAAGATTTCTATTTGTGATTATACTGCAAAATTACAATTTACAAAAAGAAAAACTTCACACTGTTGTGTGAAGTTTTCTTTTATTTATTTCAATTCTGATAAAAGCTACAATACTTCTATCTGGTTTCTCAACAGGTCTTCAAACTCGTCTCTTTTACGGATCAAATGAGCTTTACCATCCAGGAATAAAACTTCCGCAGGCTTTAGTCTTGAATTAAAATTGGAGCTCATTTCAAAACCGTATGCTCCTGCATTATGGAAAGCCAGGATATCGCCTTCTCTTACTTCATTCAGTTTTCTGTCCCATGCGAAAGTATCCGTTTCGCAGATATTCCCTACGACAGTGTAGATTCTTTCCGCTCCCTTCGGGTTAGATAAGTTTTCGATTACATGGTAAGAATCATAGAACATTGGACGGATTAAATGGTTAAACCCGGAGTTGACTCCTACAAAAACCGTTGCTGTCGTTTGCTTGATTACATTGGCTTTTACCAAAAGGTAACCGCTTTTTCCTACCAAAAATTTCCCGGGCTCAAACCAAAGTTCGAACTTTCTTCCGTTTGTTTTCGCAAATTCAGAAAGTACTTTCTCTACTTTTTTACCTAAAGTTTTCACATCCGTCTCCATTTCACTATCCTGATAAGGAATTTTGAAACCGCTTCCCATATCCAGATATTTTAAATTAGGGAAATGCTCGGAAAGTTCCAGCATAATATCCAATGCCTGAATAAATACTTCCGGATCTTTAATTTCACTCCCGGTATGCATATGAAGACCTTCTACATTTAAATTAGTTGTTTTCATTACCCTTTCGATGTGACGAAGCTGGTGAATGGAGATCCCGAATTTGCTGTCTATATGCCCTGTAGAGATTTTATAGTTTCCTCCCGCAAAAATGTGCGGATTGATTCTTACAAAAATCGGATAGGTATTTCCGTATTTATTCCCAAACTGTTCAAGGATAGAAATATTATCAATATTAATATGTACTCCATACTGCATAGCTTCTTCAATTTCAGCCAGATCAACACAATTGGGAGTAAACAATATTTTTTCTTTCGGAAAACCCGCTTTTAGACCCAGTTTAACTTCATTAATTGATACACAGTCCAAAGAAGCACCCAGGCTCTTGACGTATTTTAAGATATTTATGTTGGTTAATGCCTTTGCAGCATAAAAGAACTTCGTATGTTTTAAAAAAGAAGATGTAAGTTTCTCGTATTGAGTTTTAATAGATTCAGCATCGTAAACGTACACCGGTGTGCCATATTCATTGGCAATCTGTAGCAAATCTTTTGAATTCATAATTAATAAGGTAAACTTCTTTTTTGTTAATAAGAAAGTGCAAAGGTACTAAGAAATTGTTTATAATTTAAAATCAACAACATAGAACATTATTCTTTTAATTTCATTTTTTCAGAATAAAAAACTTTTAAAGGTTACTTTAAAAGCTTTTTATTTTAGCTATTTGAACAATTCCCAATTGAAGAAAACCAGTTAAAATCAGAATCAGACAAACTAACCGCACTACAAAATTATGCGGAACCTTATCGATTTAAGAAGTTACTTTGGCAATGGCAGCGTTTCGAAATCGCCACGAAGTAAGGCCAACTGCAGTTCATTATTTAAATCCGATGAAGAAACAGGAAGGTCTATTTTTAGCTTAGAAAGCTTACTTAAAGTCTGAATCTGAGTAAAAAGCTCATAAAAACCATAGGAACTCACTTTTCCGTTTTCTATGATCAAAAATAATTTTTCTCCAAGCTTCCTTCCCTGCCCAAGCCAAAGTTCATTTCTTTTTTTGAAATCTATTTTTTTCTTGAAAGAATTGATTTCTTTGAAAGCTTCCTGTGTGTTAATAAACTGAATCGCTTTAGACCCCTGTGTAAACGATCTGAATTTTAAAATCGGTTTTTCAGTTTTATTCAGTTTATTTTTCTCTACAATATATTTATTGTTTCTGAAATAAAGGCCGAAAGGAAAGGCTTCTCTTTTCTTTATATTTTTGGAATTCAGGATAAGCTTAGCGATGATATCAGTTCCGGTAAGTTCAAAATTAACCTGTTCCGTATTTTTTTGAATCTCATCCCATTTTTTGGACTTAGAATTAAAGACCTTTTTTGAAAACTTATTAATATCCTGAACATGATCCGTAAAAACAATTTTTCCAGCCTCATCCTGAAAGTAAACAAAACCTTTTTCATTGGGAAGGTCCTGAGTTAATTCCTTGATTTTATTGATATAGGTTTTGGCATTGGTTTCCTCATGCTGTTTCTGAATGATTTCATTTTCTGTATCTTTTGAAATCAAAAGCTTGAATAATTCCAATGTTGCTCTGGCATCCCCTTCTGCTCTATGATGGTTGGTTAAAGGAATTCCTAATGATCTGACCAATTTCCCCAAAGAATAGCTTACTTCGTCCGGAATAAGCTTCTGCGCCAGAGGAATCGTATCCAAGGTATTGATTTTAAAATCATAACCCAGCCTTTTGAAAGACTGACGCAGCATCCTGTAGTCAAAATCAATATTATGCCCCACAAGAGTCGTATTTTCCGTAATCTCAATAACCCTGCGGGCAATTTCATGGAATTTGGGTGCCGTCTTAACCATTTTAGGAGTAATGCTGGTTAATTTTTGCACAAAAGGGGTAATATCGCTTTCAGGGTTGACCAGAGAAATAAACTGATCGACAATTTTCTGACCATCATACCTGTAAATAGCAATATCTATAATGCATTCTTTTCTATAACCTGCACCATTACTTTCTATATCTATTATTGAATACATCTACTTTATCTGTTAACAACTAACTTTGTGTGATTAATGTTAATAATTCCTGTCATAAGAAGCCCGAAACAGAGCGTTATCAAGCTCAATACATAACCTATGCCATACGTCCAAAGCCGGTTCAGATGCTTCGGCTGATTTTGCATGCCCTGAGAAACAAAAATTGCTAAAAGAATATATAGACAGAATAAAAAAACACTTCCTCCATAAATCTGATATATTCTTTTTTTATTGATGTGTAAAGGCGATATCGCTAATATAACAAAAATAATATCAAAAAAACTAAGGCGTCTATAAACACCATTCATCATTAAATCCAAGACAGCCAAATCGATAAAATAGAAAGGTGATAATTTTTTCATGGTTATTGTTTTTAGTTTATCTCCTTCTTCCTCCCAATCCAAACATTCCTAAGATGGCTTTGGCTCCTTCTCTCATTAATGTGCTGGTAAATGTTCTTCCGGCTTTGCTTTGTAATACCTGTTCAAACATTCCCGGCTCTTCTTTTACCGGTTTTGTTTTTTGTGTTGGGGCTGAATTTTGAACAGCCTGTTCCATTCTGTTGACTAACATTTCATAAGCGGATTCACTATCTACAACCTGTTCATATTTAGCGACCAACGCAGATTTACTCGTTAATTCTGAAACTTCAGCATCATTAAGAACGTCCATTCGAGATTCCGGTGAGATCAGATACGTATGCACTAAAGGAGTTGGAATTCCTTTTTCATCCAAAGCCGTTACAAATGCTTCTCCAATCCCTAAATTCTGGATCAGGGTGGAAGCATCATAAAACTCCGTAGTCGGATAATTTTCTACCGCTTTTGATATTTCTTTTTTATCTTTTGCCGTAAATCCTCTTAAAGCATGCTGAATTTTCAATCCTAACTGTGAAAGCACATTTTCAGGAACATCTCCCGGAATTTGGGTGATAAAATAAATTCCGACTCCTTTGGAGCGAATCAGTTTTACCATAGTTTCAATTTGTGACAACAATGCTTTGGAAGATTCATCAAAAATCAGGTGAGCTTCATCAATAAATAACACTAATTTTGGTTTTCCACTATCTCCTTCCTCCGGAAACGTCATATAGATTTCAGCAAAAAGTGACAACATGAACGTAGAGAAAAGTTGAGGCTTATTCTGAATATCTGCCACTCTTAAAATATTGACAACCCCTTTTCCATCTCTTGTCTGAAGCAAATCCTCAACGTCGAAGCTTAATTCTCCGAAGAAACCTGCGGCTCCCTGCTGCTCCAACGCTACGATAGATCGTAAGATGGCACCGAGTGAAGCTGGCGCAATGGAACCATAATTGGCAGAAAGCTCGGCTTTGCCCTGTGGATTATCCGTTACATATTGTAAAACTTTCTTCAGGTCATTAAGATCAATCAGCGGCAGACCTTTATCATCACAATATTTAAAAACGATAGACATGATACTTTGCTGAGTATCATTCAATTCTAAAATCTTGCTCAACAAAACCGGACCAAATTCCGTAACCGTAGCTCTTAATTTGACACCTTTTCCTCCGGAAATGCTCATGAGCTCCACCGGAAAAGCCTGCGGGTTGTAAGGCAGTTGCGTTTTTGCATACCTTTCTTCAATAATGGAATTCTTCTCTCCAGATTCTGCAATGCCGGAAAAATCACCTTTGATATCTAAAACCAAGGACGGAACTCCTGCGTGGGAAAGCTGTTCGGCAAAAACCTGCAATGTTTTGGTTTTTCCTGTTCCCGTAGCCCCGGCTATAAGGCCATGACGATTGATGGTTTTTAAAGGGATGGTAACGTTTACTTCAGGAACAACTTCTCCGTCTAACATTCCCTTTCCTAATATAATATGCTCTCCTTTCGGAGTGTACCTTGCGTTGAGTTCTTCAATAAATTGCGCTTTGTCTGCCATTTGATATTTTTAACCTATAAATATAAAGTTTTTTATAAAATATTTACGTATCAAAGTAATAATATAAATATGTTCTGTTATTATTGTCTGTAATATTTTTTAATTTAGTCCCCTTAACACAACCTATGATAAAGAGGAATCTTCTTTTAATTTTTTGCTTAATTTTTGTTACAGCTTTATCTCAAAATAGAAAGCAAGCCATTGATCTGAAAATAAAAAATGACTATACCCATGTATGGACGAAAACCCTTTTCCCAACGTTATGGTCCGGTTTTCAGAGAGAAGCCGTTTTTTCTTATGACCTAAAAAACAAGCACATTGCCGTAAGCTATGTACAGCAAATATCTAAAAAGAGTAAAACTGTTATTAATATTTATCTTTACCCTAAGGAGATGGTAGACAATCAATTGTTGCGGGACGAGTTTTATTCATACGACTATGTGCTCAATCAAAACTCTAATAAAAACATTGAGTTAAAACCTTTATTCGGAAATCTGTCAAATGATAGTCTGAGAGTAAATTACATCTATACTGTTTTCAATAATTCAATGGGTCAGTCTGATTTTTTCAAAGGGGTAAAATATGTTAATAAAAATTCTTTGCTTTCCATTTATGAGTGTGGTGGCTGGGGTTTTAAAATAAGAATCTCCAGTGATGAAATGACCGAGGGGCAATTAAAGGAACTCAAAAACAAAGCTGAGCAGTATTTCAACGTTTTACAGATAGCCTCCATAAAAACCCTTCCGAAATACGATGCCCCAGGTATCCTTTTATCTCCAGTTGTAAAACGAGATTCTATGATGATCAAGGCAATCTCAGAAGCAGCCAGAGCAAAAATTGACTGGATGGCAAGGAATTTGGATCGAAAGGATTTTTTAACGGGTTTCAATGATGTAAATATTGATTCTGAAGTTTATTCTCTTCAAAAAATGCTTGAATATTATAAAATTCATGAAAAAGACGGAGAAATGACAGACGACACCAAAAAGTATTTTGCTGAAATGATCAGAATCTCAGAAAGCGACAGATTAAAAGATCATATTTATGAGAAATATCATGGTATAATTAATTATCCTGAAGGAGAATCACGAAAAGCAGATTACATTCAATTCAAAATAGATAAGAATATTTCCGAAAATACGAATGAAATTTTTTATAAAATCTTTTATGAATTAGAATAATTCCCTACTTTATAGATTTATTCTATCGGTACCGATGTTTTATTTTAGCCGGTTTTAAAAAAATAAACACGATTTTTGTACTTTAATAATAAAAGCTACCTCAATAAATGAAAGTTGAACAAATATATACAGGATGTCTGGCTCAGGGTGCGTACTATATAGTATCAGAAAATGAAGCTGCCATTATAGATCCTCTAAGAGAAGTAAAACCTTACCTGGATCGTCTGGAGAAAGACAAGGTAACTTTAAAATATATTTTCGAAACTCATTTTCACGCCGATTTTGTTTCGGGGCATTTAGATCTAAGTCAAAAAACAGGGGCCCCTATTGTGTATGGGCCTACAGCTCAGCCGCAATTTGAAGCCATTATTGCGGAAGACAATCAGGTTTTCAATATCGGAAAGATAAAAATAAAAGTACTACACACTCCTGGCCATACGATGGAGAGTACAACTTATCTTTTAATTGATGAAAATGGTGTTGAAAATGCAATTTTTACAGGGGACACCCTTTTTCTGGGAGATGTTGGAAGACCTGATCTTGCCCAAAAAGCAACTAATTTAACCCAGGAAGATCTGGCGGGAATTTTATATGACAGCCTGCAGAACAAAATCATGCCTTTAGACGACAGTATTACGGTGTACCCTGCACATGGAGCAGGCTCTGCCTGTGGGAAAAACATGCAAAAGGAAACCGTAGACATCTTAGGGAATCAGAAAAAAACCAATTACGCATTGAATCAGCCGGATAAGGAGTCTTTCATCAGGGAAGTTCTGGATGGGCTTACTGCTCCGCCAAAATACTTCGGAATGAACGTTGCTATGAATAAAGGAGGCTATGAAAGTCTTGATGTGGTTATGGATAAAGGTTTAACCCCTATTCCCGTAGAAGATTTCGAAGCCTACGCAGAAGAAACCGGTGCTTTGATCCTGGATACCAGAAGTGCCGCAGAGTTCCACAAAGGGTTTATTCCCAACTCTATCAATATAGGACTGAAAGGTGATTTTGCCCCTTGGGTAGGAACTTTGATTGTAGATGTAAAACATCCGATTCTATTGGTTTCTGATGAAGGAACCGAGGAAGAAGTTATCACAAGATTAAGCAGGGTCGGTTTCGATCATGTATTAGGATATTTAAAAGGCGGTTTTGAAGCCTGGAAATCCTCAGATAAAGAGATTGATGAAATTAAAAGAATATCCCCTGCTGAATTTGCTGAGCAATTTACCGGAAATTCTACTGTAATAGATGTGAGAAAGCTTACAGAATACTCAGCAGAACATATCGCTAATGCTTATAACAAACCTTTGGACACCATCAGTGATTGGGTAAGTTCTATTGATGATTCTGAGCATTTCTTTTTACATTGTGCGGGAGGATACCGAAGCATGATCGCAGCCAGCATCCTTAACTCACACGGAATCAGAAATTTCACTGAAATAGAAGGCGGATTCAACGGGATCAAAAAGACGGAAAAATTTCCGACAACAGATTTCGTCTGCCAGTCTAAAACATTGTAGAATGAAAAATATATTCTTCGGCTTTGTTCTGGTCACCTCTCTTGTATTGAGCTCATGTAAAACAGCATCAAAACCGTCAGTGACTGCATTAAATATCATAGACGTTGTCAGCAGCCCCGATGTAACATTGGTAGATGTAAGAATTCCTGAACAATATGCGGAGGGAACAGCAAAAAATGCCATCAATATTCCTCTGGCGGAAATTCAAAACAATATTGAAGCTCTCAAAGGTAAAAAAGTGGTGGTATTTTGTAATAAAGGAATGCAGGCCGATCAGGCGATGGATATTCTAAAGAAAAACGGGATTGAAGCTTATGATGGTACAACATGGAAAAACGTAAAAGCTATCCAGGAACAAAAACAATAAATTAAAGCTAAAATTAGAGCTATGTCACAAAAATTTCAAGAAATCATTAATTCCGAGAGACCCGTTCTCATTGACTTCTTTGCAACCTGGTGTCAGCCATGCAAGGTTCAGTCTTCGGTTTTAAATACGGTAAAAGAAAACGTAGGTGAAGGCGCAAGAATCATCAAAGTGGATGTGGACCAGTATCCGGCTTTGGCAGCACAATATGGCGTTCGCGGAGTGCCTACTCTGGCGATTTTTAAAAATGGCGAAATGCTGTGGAAAGAAAGCGGAGTACATGATGTCAATACATTAACTCAACTTTTGAAACAATATATTTAAATAAAAACCCTGTGAGTTTCACAGGGTTTGTTTTTATAATTCTATGGAAAAACGATCCCTGTCATTCAGAAACTGGAAATGATTTCTGAAATCTTTCAACTCATCCAAATTCAATTCAGCAGCAACTAAATTTCCGGTTTTTTGAGAGATCTTGGTTCCATCCGCAAAAAAACAATGAGAGCTTTCCTGATAAAAAAGATGATTCCCATCCGTTCCTATCCTGTTAAGTCCAAAGACAAAAGATAAATTTTCAATAGCTCTGGCTTTTAAAAGATGTTCCCAAGCTTCCACTCTTTTTTGAGGCCAATTGGCAACATACAAAACAGCATCATAATCATCATTATTTCTGGCAAACACCGGAAATCGGAGGTCATAGCAAACTTGCAACAGAAACCGGATTCCTTTGTAATTGACAACCACTCTTTCTTTTCCCGGAGTATATACTTTATCTTCCCCCGAAAAAGAAAATAAATGTCTTTTATCATAATGAACAGTTTCCCCATTAGGTTGAACAAAATACATCCTGTTATAAAAACTTCCGTCCTGTTCAACAGGAGCGCTTCCACAAAAAGCGGCATTCTTTTCTTTCGATATTTTTCCCAGAAATTCCAGGGACTCGTAATTCCTGTCCGAAACTTCAGCAGCATCCATGCAAAAACCGGTTGAAAACATTTCGGGAAGGAGAAAAATATCGGCTTCCTGATTTTCAAGTTGCTTTTCAATCTGTTGAAAGTTGGCTGTTTTATCTTTCCAGGTAATATCTAAATTAAGTCCCGTAATTTTCATAAAATCGTATTCAAAATCTCTATAAAAATAAGATTTTTAATTGATTTCGGTTTCATTTTTGCTTCTCATTATTTTCGGATAGTAACAATAAACATTTAAAATTTATGAAGAAATTAGTTTTTATGTTGATGGTGGTTTTTCTAGGAACGGCTGCCAGTGCACAGGCATGGACGGGGAAAGGAGATCAGAAAATACAATTAGGGCTTAATGCCTGGGGATATGGGACCGGTGTTACGGGAACGTATGATTATGGTCTGAATAAGCTCCTATCAATCGGAGCAGGATTGAATGCTTATTTTGATGGCTATAAGGATGATGATAAAGACAACAGGGTGTTTGTTTTCGGAAGATTAAATTTCCATCTTCAGGAAGCACTACAGCTTCCGGAGCAATGGGATATTTATCCGGGCGTTGACCTTGGAGTTCTTGGAAAAGATTTTGGAATAGGCGCTCACATTGGTGCCCGTTACTTTTTCAATGATAAAATAGGTGTTTTTGCAGAAGTTGGTAACAATGGCAGCCTTGGTGTTTCATTTAATTTATAAGGAACCATCATAAATATGACAAAGCTTCTCTTTTCGGGAAGCTTTTTTATTTGGCATAGTTTTGATAATTGTTACCTTTGCAAATTAAAATCTAAATGTATTAATGGAATTAGCAATCAAGATCTTTCAATTTATATTAAGTATCTCAATCTTAGTAATTCTTCACGAGCTCGGGCATTTTTTACCCGCTAAATGGTTTAAAACCAGAGCAGAAAAATTCTTCCTGTTTTTTGATCCGTGGTTTTCTTTATTTTCCATGAAAAAAATCAATGGAAAATGGAAATACAAATTTTTCTCAAAAAACCTTCCGGATACAGAAATCATTGAAGTAAACGGTGAAAAGAAAGAAGTTGCTATTGATATATCCAAGTTACCTGATAACGACTGGAGAAAATATCCTGAACAAACCAAATACGGTATCGGCTGGCTTCCCTTAGGAGGTTACGTAAAAATTGCCGGAATGGTGGATGAAAGCATGGATACCGAGCAATTGAAAAAGCCCGCTCAATCGTGGGAGTTCAGATCTAAGCCGGCTTGGCAGAGGCTGATCATTATGCTTGGCGGAGTTACTGTTAACTTCTTTTTAGCATGGCTTATCTATGGATGTCTTTCTTATTTCAATGGTGAAACTTCATTTGATACGACAAAAGTAGATGCTCCAATGCATTATACGCATATCGCTAAAGCGATGGGGTTCCAGGATGGAGATAAAATCCTGAAAGTAGACGGCAAAGTACAGAATAGCCTGGATAAATTATCACTAGATATCCTTTTAAGTGACCAGGTTACCGTGTTGAGAAACGGACAGGAAGTTACGTTCAATACGAATGATGATGGTAAAGCATTAGCCTTCAAGGATGAAAACCCGAAAGCATTCCTTACTCCCAGATATGCCCCGGTCATTGATTCTATTTTCAACCCGACAACCATTGCTGCCGGTTTAAAAGTAGGCGACCAGGTAGTTTCTGTGAATGGTCAGAAAATCAGTTATTATGATGAATTCAGGAGCATTGTGGAGAAAAGCGGCGGAAAAAACCTTGATGTAGAAGTTTCAAGAAATGGAAATATATTACCTTTAACCATTCCTGTGTCCAAAGAAGGAGCTATTGGTATTGCTTCCTATAAGCAATTAGAAAAATATGCAAAAACACAGCACTTTACAGTAGGACAGTCTATTGGAAGAGGCCTTACAAGAAGTATTGAAAGCTTAACATATCAGGTTAAGCAATTCAAACTGATTTTCAACAGAAAAGTTCAGGGATATAAAAAAGTAGGTGGACCCATTGCGATTGTAAAAAATATGCCTGTAGATAAAGCCAAAGATGGTAGTATTTCTATCAACTGGACTGCTTTCTGGAGTTTTACCGCGATGTTCTCTGTGTGGTTAGCTTTCTTAAACCTGATTCCTATTCCAGGGTTGGATGGGGGACATGTATTATTTACCCTGTGGGAGATCATTACAGGAAAACCGGTTCCGCAGAAGGTTTTGGAAAACGCTCAGATGATCGGGGTTATCTTCCTGTTAGGCTTGATGTTACTGATTTTCGGAAATGATATTGTAAAATCCATCACAGGGAATCTATAATTTTTTTTCAAAATTTTGCCTGAAAAAATTTGTCCGGTATAAATATTCGTCCTATATTTGCACCACTTAAAACAAAGGACATTCCTCCTTAGCTCAGTTGGTTAGAGCATCTGACTGTTAATCAGAGGGTCGCTGGTTCGAGCCCAGCAGGAGGAGCAAAAAAAGACTTACAGAAATGTAGGTCTTTTTATTTCAAATATCTTTTCACATCTTTTTTTGATGAAATTGGTGAATTTTATTTGCTTGATATAGATTTTCCTTCTATATTTGCACCACTTAAAAACAAAGGACATTCCTCCTTAGCTCAGTTGGTTAGAGCATCTGACTGTTAATCAGAGGGTCGCTGGTTCGAGCCCAGCAGGAGGAGCAAAAGACTTACAGAAATGTAGGTCTTTTTTTATTAAATATTCAACCTGTTTTATTTCATGATTTCATATTAAATATTTGATTCATAATATAATAAGATACATCGCGTTAATTCATTACATTTGCAGTTTTATACCCAAATTATAAAGTCATTAAATTTTTATTAATATTTTTAAATAAGTGCACGCTTTTTGTTTATGCTAAATGCTCGAAGAAACGAATGATGTTAAATAATAATTCTAAATACTACTATTTATTTTTTTTAATAGTTTTCACAGGTTTTATCCGTGCTCAAAATACAGCATCCGGTAAAATTGTTGACGACAGGACCAATAAAGAGATCAGCGGGGTTGATATTTTTATCAATGACAGCAATAAGCCGTATGCAACGACTACCTCCGGCAACTTTAGGGTGCAGTCCGATAGCGTTATCTATAAATTGAAATTTGTAAGAAAAAACTACACGTTGGAAAGTGTAGATATCAGTCCTGAAAATTCCGACAATCTGGTTATACAACTTTCTCAGGCAAAAGTGAGCAGCATTGATGAAGTAGTGATCCATAACGAAAGACCTAAATTCAAGAATAAAAAGGAAAATCCGGCTTACGCCATCATGCAGGAGGTCTGGAAAAGAAAAAGAAACAACGGTTTAGATAAATTTGATACTTACACATATAAGGAATACGAAAAAATACAGTTTGACGCCAATAATCTGGATAGTGCCTTTATGAAGAAAAAGATCTTTAATAAATTAGATTTTATCTTTGATTATGCCGATTCCACTGCAAGGGGCAAAATGGCTCTTCCTATTTTCCTGAATGAAGCCGTTTATGAAAATTATGGTGAAAATAAGCCCGGAAAAAAGGCCAAAAAGCTTTTAGTTGCCCAGAAAACTTCCGGATTCCAAGATAACCAGGTGGTTACATTAACCGCCAAGAATCTGTACCGTGACATTAATATTTACAACAATACTTTAAATTATTTTGACATTGGATTTCCCAGCCCTGTAGGGACAGACGGTTTTAGTACCTATGACTATAATCTGATCGACACGGTATCTGTTCGCGGGGAAAATGCCTATAAAATCAGATACCAGCCTAAAAGAACAGAAGTCCTTGCTTTTCAGGGATATTTATATATAGATACGGATAATTATGCCGTTTTGGGGGCTACATTGAAATCCACCCAAAAAATTAATGTCAACTTCATTAACAGTATTTCCACAGAGCTTGAATATGATAATCCAGACGAAAATACATTTCTCCCGAAAAAGTTTGTCACCGAGATTGAAATGACCCCTTTTTCTAAAAAGAAAACCTCAAAGAGTATCGTTGCCAAACGTACGGTAGATTATTCTGAATATGAGTTTAATAAACCGCTTGACGCTAATGTGTTCATTAGAAAAGAGGAGGAATATGATGATAAGTTTGCAGATAAAGATGATGCATATTGGTTGAAGGCGAGACCGGATTCTTTGTCTAAAAGTGAGCAAGGAATTTATGATATGCTGGACAAGCTTCAGCAAACTCCAAAATTCAACAGAATTGTAAAACTATATGAGACCCTTGGTTCAGGATATTATAATATTACCAAAGGAATTGATCTGGGACCTATATTTTCCGTATACGGAGTAAACGAGGTAGAAGGAGACAGAATACGATTGGGAGCAAGAACCTATTTTACGCGAAATGATCCGTGGAGGGTTCAGTTTTACACTGCTTACGGTTTCAAGGATCAGCAGTTTAAATACGGAGCAGAAGCAAGATATATGTTTAACAGAGTAAACCGGTTCATGATTGGCGCAGGAACAAGGAGAGACGTGATGCAGCTGGGAGTTCAGCTTACCAACGATGATGGAATTATGGCTCGTTCATTTGCTTCGTCAACAGTGTTTGCAAGAGGAGAAAATGCATCATTAAGCTCTGTGAACCAAACCAGTGTTTTTGCCGCTATTGAACCCTGGAAAAATTTCCAGATCAGAGTAGACGGAACAATGCAAAGCATCAAGTCTGCTAATCCAGCCGGATTTAATCTGATGTATTATAAAAATGGAGATTTAAGAAAAACAACAAATGACTCCCACGTTACGATCAGCCTGATTGCAAGACCGGGAGCCAAGTTCTCACAAACCGGTATCGACAGGTATGAGCACGGTACTTTAGCCCCTACCATTGTTTTAAAATACACAAGGGGAATCGAAGGACTATTCAATGCTGACTTCAACTACAATAAATTACAGTTCATGTTCTACAAGCCTGTATTGATAGGTAGCTGGGGTAAGACTTTAATTAATTTTGAAGCGGGTAAAAACTTCAATACAGTTCCTTTGGCTTTACAGAACGTAATCCCCGGGAACCAGTCATACAGCTTAGCGGCTAATACTTTTGCCCAGCTGAACTATTATGAATTTGTAGCTGACACCTACACTACATTACATTTGGAGCATCATTTCAACGGTAAAATTCTTTCTTTCATCCCTTTAGTTAAGAAATTGAAGTTGAGAGAAGTGGCTTTTATCAGAGGAGCCTATGGAACATTAAGCGATGCTTCAAAGGCAATAAACGTGGAAGGTTTTAAATATTCCGCCCCAAGTGAGCATATTTATTATGAATATGGTTTCGGGATTGAGAATATAGGTTTTGGAAACTTAAGAATTTTCAGGGTAGATTTTAACTGGCGTGGAAATTATCTCGACAGACCAGACATTTCCAAATTTGGAATCAAAGCCGGTTTCCAGTTTGGATTTTAAAAAAAATAAAAGAGCGCTTTTAAGGAGCGCTCTTTTTTATTTACCATTTAAAATAGTAGGTAGATTTAAAAATATTTGTCCGGTTTCTATATCATCTAAACGGGTAATAATTCAAAATAGTATTCTATACATAAAACAATCAAGCCCCAACATATGCTGAGGCTCAATCTAAAACAAATTTCTACTGTTTGTTTATCAATGAATAGTTAAGTTATGATTAGCAGTTACATGGAGTATCAATAACTGCGTTTAAGCAATGTTGTTTTTGCCATTCGGTCCAGGTACACCAGTCGGCGCACCAACTTGCTAGTGGAGGGCAAGAACCAGCTCCACCGATTGACTTCAATTCTTTCTTGTTAAGTTTTTTTAGATTTTTCATAATATTTTGTTTTAATTTGGCCTACTCTATATGCTTTTCGGCGCCCGCAACTGATTTGATATTAAACAAATATAAAAAATATTTCACATTATATTGATTTTTTAAATAAAAAAAAGCCTCAACAAGTGTTGAAGCTTTTTTATTTTATGAAACGCTGATTATGCGTTTGGTTCTACAGATACGAAAGATCTGTTATTTGCTTTTTTAGTGAAAACTACTTTACCGTCTACTAAAGCAAACAAAGTGTGGTCTTTACCGATCCCAACGTTTAAACCTGGGTGGTGCTGAGTACCTCTTTGTCTAACGATAATATTTCCAGCAATAGCTTCTTGACCTCCGAAAATCTTCACCCCTAATCTTTTAGAGTGAGATTCTCTACCGTTTTTGGAACTACCAACTCCTTTCTTGTGTGCCATTGTATTAGTGGATTATTTATTTATTAAGTGCTTTAAAAGTATCGATGTTCTTTACGATAGCAGCATCTACTTCTTCGTGAGTAAGAACAGTCTTTTCTAATTCAACTTTAACTGCTTTACCTAAAGTAATTAAAGTTTCTCTATTTTCTTTAGACTGAGACAATCCGTGTTTCTTCAAGTGGTAGTTCAATTCATGATCTTCACCGAAGTTAACTGTTGCGCTGTCTGAAAGAACTTCTGTTTTAGCTTCTGCTTTTGCTGTTTCTTTTTTAGCCGCTTTCTTTGGAGCTCCTTCAAAACCTGTAATACCAGTAATTTGAATTTGAGTTAAAGATTGTCTGTGACCATTTTTCACTTTGTAACCTTTTCTTCTTTTCTTTTTGAAAACGATTACTTTATCAGCTTTTACGTGATCTAAGATTTCAGCATTAACAGTAATACCGTTTACAGCCGGGGCGCCTACAGTGATTGTACCGTTTACAGTAAGAAGAACTTTATCAAAAGAAACTGAATCTCCTTTTTCTCCTTTTAAACGGTTTACAAACAACTTCTGGTCTTGCTCAACTTTGTATTGAAGCCCTGCTATTTCTACAATTGCAAACATTGTTTATAAATTTTTAGTTATTTCGAGGTGCAAATATAATAATAATTTTCTAATTAATTAACAATCAACTCCATGTTTTTTCTTAAAACAAAAATTCACTATGTTTTGAATAATTTTTTACTCTAAAGTGCTCATACATAGAAGATAATTTTATAACTTCGTTTTCACCAAACCAATATTATATGAAAAACAACTTTAAATTCTGCTTATTAGCAGGAGCAATGGCTGCGTTCACCCTTACAGCCTGTAACGACGACCAAATGGAAGACACCGTCTTACCAGAATCCCAAACGGAAGCAGCCAAAATTGAGCAACCGGGAGATCTCGAAAAGATTTGTGCTTATGTAGACCAGTACTGGACCTCATCTTCTGTATTGAAGACATCATTAAAAACTACTACGGATACCAATTTCATGACCGGGCAAATGACAAAAATTGCCAGTCTTTGGGGAAGAAGTAATCCCACGCTACGTTTTGTAGATGACCCCAACAACCCCAGTTCTACTTATAATGCAATCTCTTATTCCACCGGAAAAATCTACTATGGCTACGCTATCTATTATGATGCAAAATCCAAAGGCGGAGATATCGTGAACGCCATGATCCTTGCTCATGAATATGGCCATCAGTTACAATACATCTTTAATTTGCCTTCTGTAAATGAGTCTACAGCAAGACCCAATGAACTTGAGGCTGACGGGTTTGCAGGGTATTACCTGAGACGACCTGCAGGATACAACAAAACTAACTTTTCAGAGATTGCCGCAGCTTACGAATTTGCTCAAAGCATAGGAGATTATTACACAACAGATCCGGGACATCATGGAACTCCGGCACAAAGAAGATCTGCCGTTCGTTTAGGTTTCCTTTTAGGACAATACAGCCTTTCCGCTTCCGATTTTGATTATAATTTCTTCTATTACTACCAAGGAGTACTGGATGGCACTTATAAAATGGGGAAAAACACAAGAAATCCTGAAATTGATGCGTATATGAGTCAATATATGGATGAGCTGAGAAAAATTCAGTCCGGCGAAATTTCTGCAGAAGAGTTTAAAAATCTGTAAACATTCATTATTAACATATTTTCAAAAAAGAGGGAAGCATTGGCTTGCCTCTTTTTTATTTCTATTTTTTCATAAACTTTATTTACTTTTGATCATATTAACCTAACAATGAACAGAGATCTCTACATAGATTTTGCTAAAGGATTAGCAACGTTATCCATTATTTTCATTCATACGGCTTTCTGGTCGGGACAATTTTATATTCCGGCGGAAGTAAGGGTTTTCTCTTTGGTTTTCGATGTTGCTTTATTCTATGCATTAAGCGGAATTACATCAGGATCTAATATTGAAAAAACGTTTTACCGCTTATTAAAATTACAGGTCACTTATATGATCTTTGTAACATTCCTGTTTTTTGTGGATTATTTTTTCAAAGTATTTGGATTAAGCTTTTTCTCTTTGGAATGGCTTCAGAATTTCTATTCAACATTTGGTTCCAAGTATGCTACCACAAGCATTTCTACAAATCCGCAGTGGCAAAACCTGGGCAATTGGTATCTTCATCAATATACCAATGCAGATACTTTTCCGGTGGTGATGGGAAGTTTCTGGTATTTAAAAGTCTATTTTATCCTGACGGTTTTTGGAGTTTTAATATTAAGATTTTTTCCAAAGCATATCAACTGGTTTATTGTAGCCTGCATTCTCTTAACATTAATTTTTAACATTTTTCCCTGGTATTATCCGACAGGACAGGTTGGCTATGTCGCTTTTTATTTAAGTATATTTTTAATTGCTCATAAGATGCGGGGTAAAAAAATCCCGGCCAAAGCAACTCCAATCCTTTATGCAATCATTGCAGCAGCATTGATTTGGATGTTCTGGTATTACGGAAATGATATTTTTTATAAGATCAACAGGAATAAATTCCCGCCGAAGATTCCTTATATTATATGGTCATTATTTTCTCTGGTTACTTTATTTGTCTTATATAACAGATTAAAGATTTCGAAAGAAAACTTCATCACCCATATTGGGAAAAATGCCATCTTCTTTTATTTTGCACAAGGAATCAGCTCCTCCCTGGTTTACTTTATTGTTGTTCCGCTTCAGGAGAAGATGCCGTGGTGGATATTAATGATCATTATCTATATTATCAATATCGTTCTGGCTTTCCTCATTGCCGAAGGATTGAAGAAAGTAGATCAGTCAGGATGGAAAATATTAGAATTCTTACGAAAAAAGACTGCTTCTTAGAGCAGTCTTTTTAATCTTCTTTATTTCTCGCTCTTGTTAAAAAAGCAACGATGATGATAAGAATAGCAGCCCCTGCAATGAGATAAACAGGATCGGCATACCATTCCGTAGTTGTGGTACTTTTTGTAGATGTTGAATTTTCAGTGGTTTGTGCTTCTCCGACTTTGTCTTGGGCAAAAGCCATTGCGGAAAAGAATACTGTCAATAAATAAACCATTAGTTTATTACCCTTATTTTTTAAAAGTGCAATTGTTTCCATTGTTTAATTTTTTAACTTATCATGGTAATATCAAAAAAAATACCAGCTTTTTACCAGATTCTAATAATTTTTTAAAAAGTATTGCCAATCACAAATCACAATAATGCTTCTTACTTACGACAATTTATTTTAAATTTACAGAAAATTTGTAGCATGTTTAAGTTGAAACTTCCTACTGATCCAAGGTGGGCAAATATTGCGGAAGGAAACATTGAAGAAATTTTGACGGATCATGCCTGGTGTGAACAGAAAGCGGCCACTAATGCGATTGGCCTCATTACCATGCTTCCTGAATACCCGGAAATCGTTACTGAACTTCTTGCCATTGCACAGGAAGAGCTGGACCACTTCAACCAAGTGCATGAAATTATAAAAAAGAGAGGCTATACTTTCGGGAGAGCGAGAAAGGATGATTATGTGAATGAGCTTGCACGATTTATCGTTCAGGGGAGCAGAGAAAACCTGATTGTTGATAAAATGCTTTTTGCAGCGATGATTGAAGCCAGAAGCTGTGAGAGATTTAAGGTTCTTACGGAGAATATCAAAGATGAAGAACTGAAAACGTTCTATCGCGAACTGATGATCTCTGAGGCTAATCATTATACTACTTTTATCGGATTTGCAAGACAGCTGGGAGACCCTGAAAAGGTAAATAAACGCTGGGAAGAATGGCTTGAATATGAAGCCCAAATCATCAGTTCATACGGAAATAAACAAACAATACACGGATAAACCACTGTGAAAAAACTGACCTTTGAAAATATCGCCAATTTTTTCCTGAAAAATTTCTTTCAGGGCCTGGTTATTATTGGCCCAATTGGTCTTACGGTTTTTGTCATCTGGTACGTCGTTACTTCTATTGATAATATTATTCCTTCTGTTGCTAAAGAAATTCCCGGACTCGTTTTTGTTTCCCTTATCTTAATGACCGCTATTCTAGGATATTTAGGGAATAAGTTTGTGGTAGGACGTTTCTTTTTTGACACAATGGACAGTCTCCTGGAAAGAACTCCGGGAGTAAAACATATTTACACACCCACCAAAGATGTAATGTCATCATTTGTGGGTGATAAAAAGAAATTCAATGATCCCGTCTGGGTAAAAACCAATGAAAACCCCGAAATTTGGAGGATAGGATTTTTAACTCAAAAAGAAATGGCCGATGTTGAGAAACATAATTATGTAGCTGTGTATCTGCCTCATTCTTATGCAATTTCCGGATGGGTAATTATTACTGAAGAAAAAAATATCAAACCTGTGGTTGGGATGACAGCTGCTTCTGCCATGAAATTTGCTGTAAGCGGTGGTGTGGCAGGCTTCCACTCAGATGATAATATTTTCAAGGCTCCTGAATAAGCAGTTGTGTTCTTAATGTCGTTCTGACTCTCAGTGCTTTAGTATTTTCAAATATTATGTTAACCAAAATCATATACTTTGGATATTACCCTAATTACATTTTTATCTCTATTAATTAATCTAATCAATCCCAATAATTCTAATAAAATGAACAAGAATCCTCTTTTAAATTGCGATTATGAAAAAGGTGTGTGTGAAGTTCTTGAAACTCCTGCCCAAGAATCGTCTTCTGAACAATTAAAAGATTTAACTGCTGATAAAATCCACATTATATATTATACAGACCCTATCTGCTCCTCTTGCTGGGGGATAGAGCCTCAACTAAGAAAACTGAAACTTGAATATGGTGATTACGTAGATATCGATTACCGGATGGGTGGATTACTGCCTTCATGGGATATTTACAATTCCGGGGGAATCAGTAAGCCAAGTGATGTAGCAGTGCATTGGGAAGAAGTGAGCCCTTATTATAAAATGCCTATAGATGGAGGCGTATGGCTGGAAGATCCTTTGAACTCATCTTACCCCCCTTCTATTGCTTTTAAGGCTGCACAGATGCAGGATAAAAACAAAGCAATTACATTCCTGAGAATCATCCGCGAAATGGTTTTCCTGGATAAACTGAATATTACCAAGGTAGAGCACCTTGAAAAAGCGGCTTCTTTAGCCAAACTCAATGTAGAGCAATGGAAACAGGATTATGAATCTACCGCCCAACTGGAGTTTAAAAAAGATCTTGACTTAGGAAGACAGTTAGGAGTACGAGGATTTCCTACCCTGATCTTCGTAAAAGATGAAGAGATGCTGGATGTGCTTTATGGATCCAAGCCTTATGCTGACTTTGAGCACAGAGTAAAAAAAATTAATCCTGAGGCCAAGAAAAACACTTACTCTACAGAATGGAAAAAGCTGTTTGCCATTTACCCGACTCTTACGACACAGGAATTTGCAGTTCTTTCCAATATTTCTTTTGAAAAGGCGCTGGAAGTTTTAGAAAATCTTACCTCCGAACATAAAATCGCTCGCAAGAAAATAAAGAACGGAGATCTTTGGATCTTAAATGAGCATAATAACTAAGAACCATTTATACTAAGAATGAATACAGTAGCAATCATCGGTGCAGGAGTTTCAGGACTCAGCATGGCGAATTATCTGGAAAAGAATAATATTGATTATCACCTTTACGAAAGAAGAAAAAAAGATGACCTGAAAGGGCATGGCTTTATTCTTCCTAAAGAAGGCATTGAATACCTTTCTAATATCATCGATATCAACGAACTTTATGAAAGAGGCAGTTTTCTGAAAAAATATATTCATTACAATCACACCGGGGAAATTATCTCAGAGAAAGACCTTGAAGATGTTTTTGTAGTTTCAAGAAGCTCTTTGATTGAGATTTTAAGTAAAAACATTCCTGCAGAGAAGATCACTTATGAGAAAACGCTTAATCTCCAGGGGTTTTCACATGAAGGTAAAGCGGAAATACATTTTGACGACCGTTCTGTTTTAGATGCCGATGTAATTGTAGCTTCAGATGGTTCGCGAAGCAGAATCAGAAGAAATATTTTCGAAGATGAGATCATGAAGGCTGTTTTGGAAAATGAAGTCGTTAATATTATTGAAAACGAAGAACTTGCAGGCCAGATTGAAAGTAACTTTTTAAAATTTCATCATGAAGACGGGGGATTAACATTCGGTGTTTTAAAGCTTTCTTCCACTAAAATATTATGGTATTGCCAGTTCGACATTACCCGCTTCTTCATCAACGAAGATTATACGCCGGATTGTATCAGACAATTCATGCTGGATCATTTCGGGAAGTGGAACCCTTTAGTTTCCTCCATTATAGAAGGCTCAAGCTACGAAAACGCACATATCTGGAGGGTCTATGAGCTTGAAAAACTCAATCCCTTCCATCATAACAATGTTGTTTTTATTGGTGATTCTGCTCATCCTCTGATTCCTTTTACCAGCCAGGGTGTCACTTCTGCTTTAAAAGATTCTTATACCTTAACGAACCTTTTGCTGGATGAAAAAAACATACAGGATGCCTTTATTAAATATGAGAATGAAAGAAAGCCTGAAATTGAAACACATATCAAAAATGGAAGAACTTTATTAGATCAATTCTTGCTGCCTTTGAATCAGCAACCCAAAAATACTTTACCAATCTCTTATAAATAAAATGTTTACAAATACTGATATTAATTTCGAGGCCCTTAAAAGAAAAGCATATAACGGAAGGTGGGCTACCCTGGAAGACGGAATTATTCCCCTTACAGCCGCAGACCCGGATTTCAGAATGTCTGAAGAAATAGAAAAGGGAATCATAGAATACATTAAAGACGGTTATTTAAGCTATGGCCCTTTCTCAGGTATTCCGGAGTTTAAAAAAAGTGTTGCGGAACATTTTAATACTGAAAAGAAAGGAACTTTCACTCCGGACAATGTGCTTGCCGTAAATAGTGCCGCACAGGGAATGTTTTTAATTGCCAAATATGTTTTGGAGCCAGGAGATGAGGCCATTATCTTCGATCCTGTTGATTTCCTTTTCAAAAAAACGGTTGATGCTGTTGGCGGAAACATTAAGCTTTGCGCCGTAGACTCTAAAACAGGAGATATTGATTTTGAAATGCTGGTTTCTTTAATTTCTCCAAAAACGAAACTAATCAGCATCTGCAATCCCCATAACCCCGTAGGAAGAGTCTATTCTAAAGAAATTCTGAAGAAAATTTCCGAGATTGCCGCCGCCCATGACCTGTGGGTAATGAGTGATGAAATATGGAGCGACATTGTTTATGACCATATTGAATTCAATACTTATTCTTCTGTCTCCGAAGAAGCTAAGAGAAAAAGCTTTACCGTATTCGGATTTTCCAAATCCTTTGGAATTGCAGGATTGAGAATAGGAGCTGTTCTTTGTAACGATCAGGAGCTGTTGGATGATTTTACTGAAAAATCAAACTTCAATTCAACCATAGAGGGGGTTTCCACATTATCTCAGATTGCTGCAAGTGTAGCTATCGACAGGGCAAAACCATGGTTCAGAGATTTTCTCACTCATTTGCAACATAACCGTGATCTTGCATACAGCATGCTCAGTAATTCCGGGATTTTAGCACCTAACCATCCTGAAGCCACATTTGTTATTTTTCCGAAAATACAAAACGGATTATCCAGTGATGCTTTTGCACAACATGTGCTGAAAGAAGGAAGAGTAGCCATTGTTCCGGGCTCAGAAAGATGGTTTGGAAAAGGTGCTGAAGGACACGTGAGAATATGCTTTTCAACCTCTCAGGAGATTTTAAAAGAAGGTCTGCATAGAATCATTAATAGTTTTTAGATCTTTATGTTAAAAAAATTCTAAGCAAAAGTATTACAAATTGAAATTTTTCTGATTTATATACATTGCATACAAATTTCACACTTTTCCTCAAAGAAGTGTGATTTTTTTTGCCAATTTGCCATCAAAATTTAATACATTTGATATAATTAACAATCTGAAAAACTGAAAAAGAGTATGAGAAACAGATGTATTGCCGCCTTTTTTTTGGGTACAGCCTCGATGTTGTATTCGCAGGAAGTAAAAGATACGATTTCAAAAGAATCTCAATTGGAAGAAGTATCTATTACCGGTAGCCGAAATAAAAAGAGAACGGTCGTCAATACACCGGTCCCTATTGATATAATTGACATCAAGCAGGTAAGCCAGTCAACCGGACAGGTTGAAGTGAATCAGCTTCTTCAATTTTCAGCCCCTTCGTTTAATTCCAATAAACAATCCGGTTCAGATGGGGCGGATGCAGTGGATCCGGCGACCTTAAGAGGATTGGGTCCTGACCAGACGCTGTTATTATTGAATGGTAAAAGATATCATCAATCTTCTCTCATCAATCTTTTCGGAACCAAAGGAAGAGGAAATACAGGCTCAGATATGAATACCATTCCCATTGGGGCGATCAAAAGAGTGGAAGTGCTTCGTGACGGTGCTTCTGCGCAATACGGTTCCGATGCCATTGCAGGGGTTATTAATGTAGTTCTGAATGATCGTGACCATGGTTTTGAAGGGAATATGTTTTATGGAATGAACCTTTTTAAAAGTCCCGGCGACCATGATGTGGTCTCAGATAAAAAAGTAGATGGAATTACTTTTGACTTCAGTGGTAACTACGGAACAAAAATAGGTTCTAAAGGAGGCTTTGCTAATTTCACAGCAGAATTCGTCAATAAAGATTTTGCGATCAGAAATGCCAATCCGGAAAAGTATGAAGCTCCGAGACAACGTTTTGGTGATGCCAAATCCCAGAATTTTTATTTCTTTGGAAATATTGAGGTTCCTTTAACCGATAATTTAAAATTCTATTCGCGTCCCGGCTTTTCTCAAAGAAATACTGATGCTTATGCCTGGACAAGAAGTGCGGATGCAGACGGAAACGTTCCTGAAGTATATCCTAACGGATTTAATCCTGTACAGAATACCAGCATTACCGATTTCACATTTGATAACGGACTGAAATTCAAAGTAGCCGACTGGGATGTTGATTTTTACAACGCTTTCGGAAGCAACCGTTTTACATATCAGATTGAAAATACCATTAATGCTACCTTAGGAGTCAATTCACCAAGAAGTTTTGATGCCGGCGGTCATTCTTTGCTACAAAATACAACTGGTTTTAATGCCACGAAGGCATTCGAGGTACTGAAAGGATTGAATATTGCCTTTGGTTCTGAATTTAGATATGAGAAATTCAATATCATTAAGGGAGAAGAAGCTTCTTATGCCATGTATGACATAAATGGAAATATCGTAACACCTGATACGGATCCCGGATTATTGGTCACAAACCCACTTTCGGATCCGCCAGGAAGCATCAGACCAGGCGGCTCACAGGGTTTTCCCGGCTATTCACAAGAAGTTAATAAAAGTAGAAACAATTTTGCGGCATATATCGATACGGAGCTTGATATCACCAAACAATGGATGATCAGTCTTGCCGGAAGATTTGAAAATTATAATGATTTTGGGAGCACTATCAATGGTAAATTTGCAACACGATATGCCTTTACGCCTCAATTTGCTTTCAGGGGCTCTGTTTCTACCGGGTTTAGGGCGCCTTCTCTTGCACAGAAATATTACAGCCTTCAATTCACCAATTTCCAGGGTAATGAATTAGTAACCATCCAATTGGCATCTAATGACAGTAATCTTGCAAAAGACACGGGGATTCCGGAATTAAAGCAGGAAACTTCCCTGAATGGAAGTGCCGGTTTTACATTTAACACCGGGAAATTTACGGCAACTATTGACGGATATTATATTAAGGTAAAGGACAGAATTGTACTTACTGGAAACTTTTCAAGAGAGGACTTGCCGCAAAATGTTCAGGATGCCTATCCGTATATTGATCAGGCACAGTTTTTCTCCAATGCTATTGACACACGCACTAAAGGAGTTGATGTTATCATAAGCTATAGTGATAATCTGGGAAGCGGGAAGCTAACAACTACTTTAGCCGGAAATTATAATGAAATGGAGATCACGGATGTGCATACTTCTGAAAGATTAGCGGGAAAAGAAGAAATTTATTTAAGTCCGAGAGAGCGTGCTTTTATCCTGGCTTCCGCTCCAAAAACAAAAATCAATTTAAATGTAAACTATAAAATCAGCAAGTTCAATGCGAATTTACAATTGGTGAGATTTGATAAAGTAACCCTTATCGGATACGGCGGAGCAGATGATTATCAAATCTATAACCCAAAAGTGACTACCGACATTTCTTTCGGATATGAATTTTCGAAAAATCTTAATCTGACGATCGGAAGCAAGAACTTATTCAACAGATATCCTACATTACAAACCAACCATGTCTCTGATGGAAATACCGAATCCGGAGGAATCTTTGACCCTGTGCAAATGGGGTTTTCCGGGAGACAGGCTTTTGCCAGACTCAATTTCAAATTTTAATATTATTTTTAAAAAAGCTCCCGGAAATTCCGGGAGCTTTTTATTTTATTTTTTGGAAATTTTATATAGCTTTCCGCTGTCTGTCACCGCATACAGGTTACCGTCCATCCCATCCAGCACATCTCTGAATCTTTCTTTCTGATCTGCAAGGAGGCGTTCCTCACCTACCACTTTATTGTCTTTCATGACAATTCTTGCAATATGCTCTCCACTTAAGCATCCGATGATCAGGTTACCTTTCCATTCTTCCATATTTCCGGTATAAAAAGTAACTCCACTCGGAGAAATTACCGGATCCCAATAATAGACCGGCTGTTCCGTTCCTTCTTTTTGCGTAATTCCCTTTCCTACTTTCTCTCCCGAATATTCGATTCCATAAGTAACATCCCCCCAACCATAGTTTTTACCCGGTTGAATAAGGTTGATCTCGTCTCCTCCACGTGGTCCCATTTCCACATCCCAGAGGTTTCCATTAGAATCAATGGCCATTCCCTGTGGATTTCTTACTCCATAAGCATAGATTTCAGGTTTGTAACCTGCTTTACCTATAAAAGGATTTCCGGGAGCCGGTTTTCCGTCTTTGGTTATTTTAAGGATCTTTCCTAAATAATTATCTGTTTTCTGAGCGTATACCCGGGTGACTTTATCTGACCTTTCTCCGGTACTTACAAACAAATGCCCGTCTTTATCAAATGACAGCCTGCTTCCATAATGCTTATCCCCGTCATAAGAGGGTTCTGCCCTGAAAATAACTTTCACATCCGTTATATTCTTTACATCTGCTGAGAGTTTGCCTTTTGCGACAGATGTTAAGTTACCTTCTCCAAAAGGTTCGGAAAAGCTGAAATAAATAATATTATTGGTTTTAAAATCCGGGTCAAGAGCTACATCCAGCATTCCGCCCTGGCCTTTAGAATCAACTTTGGGAAATCCGGAAATTTTTGAAACTTGTTTTCCATCAGTGGAAACCACATTCATATGTCCTCTTTTATCGGTAATTAAAAATCTTCCATCCGGTAAATTAATAATTCCCCACGGTTTTCCCAAATCCGTACTCAATACTTCTACATTATAAGGAATGCTTGTTTTTACTGCCTTAATTCTGGTTTGTCCTTCAAAAGCGGGCTTATAATCAGAATTAGGTTCTTGGGTCTCCACACTTCCATTTTTACTGACTTGCTGTGCATTTGCATTATTCTTCTGACATGATGTCAAGATCAGAAAAACACTTAGAACCGGTACATAAAAATTGCTGAATCTCATAGTTTTGTGATTAGGTAGTTAATTAAATGAATGGAAAAATAATGCCACAAAAATTTGGTAATTTAAATTTTTATTCTACATTTGTAGAAGGCATTATATTTTTGTAGAGATGAAAGAAATAAAGTTAACAGATTCCGAAAAAATTCTAATGGAAATTCTTTGGGAAAAAGAGAAGATTTTCATGAAAGACATTTTGGAATCTTATCCGGAGCCAAAACCTGCAGTTACAACTGTGGCTACTATGCTGAAAAGAATGCAGAATAAAAATTTAGTGGGTTATACGCTATATGGAAATTCCCGTGAATACTATCCTAAAATAGCAAAAGGGGAATATTTCAAGGAAGAAATGACTTCTATGATTGACCGCTTTTTCAACAGTTCGGTGACTCAATTTGCATCGTTTTTTACATCTAATGCTAAACTGACACAACAGCAGCTGAAAGAGCTACGTGAAATAATTGATCAACAGATAAAAGAATAACAATGGGCTTTATAATTCTAAAAATAATGTTGTGTTCATCTCTACTTCTCAGCATTTATTTTGTCCTTTTAAGAAAAGAAAAAATGCATGTATTTAACAGGTTTTATTTGCTGTTTTCATTGGTCTTTTCTTACACAGCACCCTTCATTTCCATAACAGCAGAGTTACCGGAAATGACAGCTAATCCACTTTTGGTTCTCGAAACAAAATCTCAGGAAATTATGGTGTTTCCAATAAGACGGGAAACATTTGACTGGATGGATCTTGTATGGATTGTTTACGGAATAGTGACGCTTATTCTTCTCATAAAGACTATTATTTCATTTTTAACAATAATAAATTTAAAAGGAAAAAAACTTAATTATCAAGGCATCAACATTTTTTTAACAAAAGAAAACCTCTCCCCATTTAGTTTTTGGAACACCATTTATCTTGGAGAAAACTACTGGTTAAATAACCGGATAGATCCAAGAATCCTACTGCATGAGAAAGGACACCTCGACCAAAAACACAGTTTAGATATTTTGTTGGTTGAATTTCTAAAAATTTTCTCATGGTTCAATCCCGCTATTTATATTTATAAAAAAGCCATGATAGCGAATCATGAATTTTTAGCTGATGCCGCAGTTCTGAAAGAAAATTTTAACGTAAAAGAATACCAAAACCTTATTCTGCAAGAAATTATTTCATCTCAAAAATATAATCTTACCCATTCATTCCATTTTAATAACATTAAAAAAAGATTTATCATGATGACAAGCAAAAAGTCAAAATTCACCGTATATAAAAAATTGGTAAGCATACCTGTATTTGTAATCGCATTCAGCATATTCGTACAAAAAACCTATGCTCATACTGTAAGCCCTCAACCTGATAAAAACAGTAATATTCAGGATTCTTACAAACATCAGAACATCTCCCCATCCAATAAATATAAGGAGTTCAAAAGCGTACAAAAGGATGAGCCATCCAAAATGATGACAAAATTTGAAGACTTTGGTAAGGATACTTCTTCGCAAATGAAAAATACAAATGAAGAAGAACCTTATCAATCTCAATCCAGCTTTGATACAACGCCCTCACCGACGGAGTTTCAAGATGATACGGCTCCTGAATATCCTGGAGGGAATCAGCAGCTTAGGACTAAAATGGCAACATTCTTTGATGCATCCAAAATAAGCATTGTCTCCAAGGAGAAATATAAATCTGAGATCAATTTCACCGTTGATGAGACAGGTAAAGTGATGGACGTTCAGGCAGAAGGACCTAATGAGGCATTTAATGCTGAAGCAAAATCTTCCTTTTTAAAAGCCAATGAAGGAATTATATGGAAACCTGCAACCAAAGAAGGCAAGGCCGTACGCAACCGAATGAAAATACCATTAGTCATGAGTTTTGATTAAATTTCAGGAATATTCCATAAGAGCCCTGAGCGGGCTCTTTTTTAGGCCTAACCAGAACCCTTTATCCGCAGCGACATTCATTGAACGTTTGCTTTTGTAAAATTTCTATTTTCGTTTAAAATTCACTTTTTGAAAATAATTTCCAGAATTTGTTTTAAATAGTATTCCATTAGGATGATCTGAAGCCTTAGGAATAAAATTGTGCAATACCCTGGATTCAGCCTTTACATCTATGTGATAATGAAGTCCTTTTTGGTGTTCCGGATCAATTTTTCGTTCTATTTTATTGATCACAACCGCTATCGGCTGGTATTTTTCGTTTGATAATACAAATGAAACATCGTAGCCCTTTTCATCTTTATTTTGGTAAATAGAATACTCTGCATTATTAATTTCAGGAAAATCTTTTGGCATATTCTTATGTTGACAAGAACTAAATACTACACTCCCAAAAAAAGATAAAACAATAATATTGTATATGTCCCTGACTTTCATAATTTTGAATTATGAAACAAATATATGAAACTATGAAATTTTTACGCAAAATATCCCTTATGGTTTTGAGTGTTTTTTTAATATTTTCATGCCATAAAGATGATGATGACGTTACGACGACAGACATCAATGATTTTGTATGGAAAGGACTCAATTCCTGGTACTATTGGAAACCCAATGTTCCCTCGTTGGCCGATCATGCCTTTTCTTCACCTTCTGAGTATAAGGAATTCCTGAGCAATAAGTCTCCTGATAATCTTTTTTACAGCTTACTGTACGATTATCCTAATAAAGACCGCTATTCCTGGATTGTAGATGATGTAGACGCCCTGTTACAAAGCTTTAACGGAATTTCAAAAAGCTCTGGGATTGATTTTACATTGTATTATAAAGACAATGGTAACTACAATGTGGCAGGGATCATTAATTATGTTGTTCCTAATTCTCCAGCTTCACAGGCAGGATTGTCCAGAGGAGAAGTCATTGTCGCTGTAAACGGCGCAGATTTGAATATTAATAATTATCGTCAATTGCTTAATGACCAATTTTCATTATCCATTGCACAAAATGTTTCCGTGTCCGGAAACGGAGTGACTACATCAGGAATATCCAAAACAGTCTCTATAACAACCGCCGTTATTGAAGAAAATCCGGTGGCATTTTATAAAACCTTCTCTCACAATAGTAAAACTGTAGGCTATCTGGTATATAATGGCTTTAAATCTAATTACAATGATGAATTAAACGCCGCTTTTGCACAGATGAAGCAGGATCAGGTTACCGACCTGATATTGGATTTAAGATATAATGGAGGAGGGTCTGTGGAAACCGCCATTGCTTTAGGACAGATGATTACCGGGCAATTTACCGGAAGCCCCTATGTAAGGACGGACTTCAATGATAAGCATAATCAGTTTGACAAAACGGAAAGCTTCTCCAATAAGGTTAAATTATATTCATCCGTTAACGGAAGTACACAGCAAACAGGAGAACAAACCGTCAATAGTCTTAATTTAAACAACGTATATATTCTTACATCCGGCGGAACGGCTTCTGCCAGTGAGCTAACTATCGACTCATTATCCCCTTACATCAATGTGGTTACGATAGGAGCAGAGACATACGGGAAATTCGTTGGATCTATCACCTTATTTGATTCTCCCGGTCAGGACTTTACATCCTACAGTGCAAGGAATAAAGGACACAACTGGGCCATGCAGCCTATAACGTTTGCCTATTTCAATTCAAATAATGATCCTCATCCTACGAAAGGCTTTATTCCCGATCATCCTATTAATAATTATGATAATTTCGGGAATATCAAAGAGTTTGGAAATCCAACTGATCCTGCTCTTTCTAAAGCACTTTATCTTATTACGGGGCATGTATTTAAAACATCCTTTCCTCAGACCAACTTTAGCCGTAGTCAAAGCTTTATCGCTAATAATAAGACACTGAAAAGGTTCGAAACAGAGCTCTACATTCAAAATCTTAAATAAAAGAAGGTTCCAGGTGTGAAAAATTCACTCTACATCTGAATTATAAGATTTTAGAATTATTTTAATTATTAACAAGAAAAATTGCAATTTCAATAAGATTTTAAGAATATTTTATGGCAAGAGTTCTCTTCAGGACTCTTTTTTATTTTGTAAATTTGAGATATGAATTTTAAACTTCAATCAGAATATCAGCCTACGGGAGATCAGCCGCAAGCCATTAAAAAGCTTACAGAAGGTATAGAGATTGGTGAAAAATACCAGACTTTACTGGGTGTTACCGGGTCTGGGAAAACATTTACCGTCGCCAACGTTATTCAAAATGTTCAAAAACCGACTTTAGTCCTGGCGCACAATAAAACTTTGGCGGCGCAGCTTTTCATGGAGTTCAAAGAATTCTTTCCTGAGAATGCCGTTGAGTATTTTGTGAGTTATTACGATTATTATCAGCCTGAAGCTTATATCGCGACTACCGGAACCTATATTGAAAAAGACCTGAGCATTAATGAAGAGGTTGAAAAATTGCGTCTTTCAGCAACAGCCAGCTTGCTTTCAGGCAGAAGGGACGTATTGATTGTAGCTTCAGTTTCATGTATTTACGGGATCGGAAATCCTACAGAATTCCATAAGTCATTAATTTCTGTGGGAATTGGTGAGAAAATTACAAGAACAGCCCTTCTCCATTCTTTAGTTAATGCTTTATATTCCAGAACTTTAAATGAGTTTCAACGAGGTACGTTCAGGGTAAAAGGAGACGTGATTGATGTATTTCCGGCTTATGCCGATAATGCTATCCGAATACAGTTTTTTGGAGATGAGATAGAAAAAATTCAAAGCTTTGATCCCGTTAGCGGAAATGTGACGTCCAATTTCGAACAGATTCAGATCTATCCAGCGAATCTCTTCGTAACATCAAAAGAAACTTTAAATGGAGCTATCCGGAATATCCAGGATGATCTGGTAAAGCAGGTTGACTTTTTTACTTCCATTGAAAAACCTTTGGAAGCCAAGAGGCTCCAGGAAAGGACAGAGCTTGATCTTGAAATGATCAAAGAGCTCGGCTACTGTTCCGGAATTGAAAATTACTCAAGATATTTAGACGGAAGATTACCGGGTTCCAGACCTTTCTGTTTAATTGACTATTTCCCGAAAGACTTTTTAATGGTCATTGATGAAAGCCATGTAACCGTCCCACAGGTTCATGCCATGTACGGGGGAGACCGAAGCCGAAAAGAGGCACTTGTGGAATATGGTTTCAGGCTTCCGGCTGCCATGGATAACAGGCCATTGAAGTTTGATGAATTTGAAAGCATGCAAAACCAGGTTATCTATGTGTCTGCAACCCCTGCAGATTATGAATTGGAAAAAACAGGCGGTGCTTATATTGAACAGATCATCAGACCGACGGGTCTTTTAGATCCGGTTATTGAAATAAGGCCGACTTTGAATCAGATTGATGACCTGATGGAGGAAATCCAGAAAAGAGCAGATGTTGATGAAAGGGTTCTGGTTACGACCTTAACCAAGAAGATGGCAGAAGAACTGACAAAATATTTTACGAAATTCGGGATCAGGACGAGATATATTCATTCTGATGTTGAAACTTTAGAACGTATTCAGATTATGCAGGATCTGCGTCTGGGGCTTTTTGATGTATTAATCGGAGTTAACCTATTGAGGGAAGGACTTGATTTACCTGAAGTTTCATTAGTGGCTATTCTGGATGCAGATAAGGAAGGAATGCTGAGAAGCAGAAGATCGATGATTCAAACGGTGGGACGTGCTGCTAGAAATATCAATGGAAAAGCCATTATGTATGCTGATAAGATCACCAAATCCATGCAGGCAACATTGGATGAAACAGAATATCGTAGAGCCAAACAAATGAAGTACAACGAAGACAACGGTTTAGTACCTCAGGCGTTGAACAAAAAGATTTCCGAAAGCCTTGTAGGCAGAAGCAAAGACTTCCCGGACGAAAAATATACCCAAAAAGAAATTCTTCAGAAGGTTGCCGAAGCCAAAGCAAGCTATTCCGGTGAAGATATTGAAAAAATGATTGAACAGAAGCAAAAGGAGATGGAAGCTGCAGCGAAAAACCTCGACTTTATCAAAGCTGCAAAACTGAGGGATGAAATTGCGGCATTAAAAGAATAATGACATAAAAATAGTTTCGGGGGGGGGGTTGGTTGGGGCGGCCCCATTTTAATATTTTAATTTTTTTTTTTTTTGTTTTATTTAGTGTCCCCCCCCCCCACCGCGACAACGCGTACCAAAAAACCATAAACATATATTAAAAAAATAAAAAAAAAAAAAGTGTGGGGGCGCAAAGTGCGACGCCCCCGAAACTATTAAAATTTATACGTTTTATTTTTAGGCTTCTCATTGCTGACCGCTCCCCGAATGGTAATCAGGAGATCCATCAAGCCATTCAGCTTTATTT
>NZ_BAAFHL010000019.1:0-57840 GCF_042849955.1 Chryseobacterium barbadense | reverse complement strand
TTTGCCACCATGATCGATAACCTGAAATATGAGTATAACGGGAATAAGCTGACCAAAGTAACCGATGAACAGCAAAACCCGTCCGGTTATCCTTATATAGCCACCCCGAACACTATTACGTACGATGCCAACGGAAATATGATTACCCATTTGGATAAAGGGATTTCCTCCATCCAATATAATTATTTAAATTTACCAAGCCAGATCACCCAAAACGCCAAAGTAACCAGCTATACTTACAGAGCAGACGGGGTGAAGGTAAAGAAGCTCTTTGGAGATATAGAAACGAATTATCTGGATGGATTCCAATATAAGTCAACTTATACAGCTGAATCAAATCTTGAAGGAACTCCAATAGATCCTGATGAGACTCCTGTTTTAAAGCTGAGAATTATCCCTACTTCTGAAGGATATTATGATGCTTTACATGGGCAATATGTATATAATTATACCGATCACTTGGGAAATGTAAGGTTAAGCTATTCTGATTATGACAAAAATGGAACGATCCGTCCTAAGGCAATTACGGAAACCATATGTGATGGTCCAATTGATGATCCATTCACAATTTGCTACTCACAATGGCAACCGGGAGAAATTGTAGAAAATAACAACTACTACCCTTTTGGAATGCTGCATAATTATACAGCAACCACGCAGAACGCTTACCAATACAAATTTAATGGTAAGGAGCTTCAAGAGTCTGGAATGTATGATTTTGGAGCCAGAATGTATATGCCGGATTTGGGAAGATGGGGCGTCATTGATCCTTTAGCGGAAAGCTACAGAAGGTGGTCTCCTTATCATTATGCGATGAACAATCCTGTTAAATTTACGGATCCTGATGGTATGGGGTCTTACGATTCGGAAGGGGTTTGGCATAGTGAAATGGAGGATTTTAACAATTACCATCATATAAATTGGAATGCACATGATCAAGAGTATAATACCTTTAAGCCAAGCGATGAGGGTGGCGGTGGCGGACCAGGCATAACAATGGGAGATTTATGGGATGCTTTGTTTGCACAATCTGAGGATTATACACCAAATTTTGAGCAGTTTGATTTTGAGCAATTTGGAGCGGAAGATTGCTGTCCTGATCCGGCAGCTCCATGGTTTTTTGATAAAAAAGGCGAAGAATTGATGAATCATTGGCTTGGAGGTTCTGGAAAAAAATTAAGTTTTGCATATGATAAAAACTGGACTATATACATGAGCAATAACGGATTTATAAAGGATGAACTTCTTAAAAGAGCAATAGCACGAAGTTATACCATGTATTCAGAGGGAAAAACTAAATATTCTGAAACATCGGGTAATTTTTCATTTGAAATAGATAATACATATAATACCGGATACGGTATGCTCCATGGAACTCGATATTTTAGTTACGTTATGAATGGAAAATATGATAAATCAATCGATTCATATATCTTTAATTTTGATTTAAAATGGACTGATCAGATAAACCATAATAAAAATGTTTTAATGGATAGAGTGTTTAATGGTATTGCTAGGTCTATTGGTCATCCTGCTGATTATTGGATAACAATTAAATGGACTCAAACAATTATAGTAAAAAATAAAGAATGGGAAAGATTAAGATAATTATAGCATTATTTCTACTTATTAGTTGTGACAATAATTCTAATTTTACGAGAAATAATAAGAATAGAGGAGTATTTATTAAGCAAAATACATTTATAAATTCGCCTGGAAGATATTATTTCAGAGACCTCACTATTATAGTAAAAGAATTTAAGGATGATACTATTGTTTATGGGGTTTTTGATTATTATAATAATCTATTATATCAAAGGAATATTAATACTCCAATAAGTAGTCATATGAAATGGACTATTTATATTGATAATCAAGGTCAAATATGGTTTTACAATGTAGATTATCAAGAAACAAATGTTTTTATTATAGAAGAAAAAAAAGGAACTTTTATTAAAGATAAAAACAAACTTCCTTCAATACCAATAGAGCTTTCTAGATTTATAAAAGAATAAAAATGGAGTTTCTAGCTTTTTTGAGACAAAAAGTTTATATTTCTTATACGCTTTAAACTTTGAAAACCAAATAATTAATTAGAGTGTTGAAATCAACACTCTGATTTTTAAAACAAATTTCGCAAAAAACATCATAGTGTTCTTGAAACCACAGACAATAATGATTACTCTCCAACGGTTACCAATACAAATTTAATGGTAAAGAGCTGCAGGAAAGTGGGATGTATGATTTCGGAGCCAGAATGTATATGCTGGATGTTGCCAGATGGGGAGTTATAGATCCTTTAGCGGAAAGCTACAGAAGATGGTTGCCGTATCATTATGCGATGAACAATCCTGTTAAATTTACGGATCCTGATGGTATGGGATCTTATGATTCGGAAGGAGTTTGGCATAGTGAAATGGAGGATTTTAACAATTACCATCATATAAATTGGAATGACATGATCAAGAGTATAATACCTTTAAACCAAGCGATGAAGGTGGCGGTGGTGGACCAGGCATAACCATGGGAGATTTATGGGATGCTTTGTTTGCACAATCTGAGGATTATACACCAAATTTTGAGCAGTTTGATTTTGAGCAATTTGGAGCGGAAGATTGTTGTCCTGATGACCCAAAACCTAAATCAAACAAAGAGATTACTCCATATGAATTAGGAGTTGAATGGCTTACAGGGACTGGTCCAAGACACAGAGATTTTACAAATGGAGATTTGATGACTGAAATGTTACGAAAACATTCTCATGTAGAGAAAACAAGACAGATAATATTGTATAATGTATTACATGGTCAAGAACTTTCTGGTAAAAATTCATATCAACTAGGAGGAATAAAGGGAGTGGATTATATATAAAAGATTACTCAACCCTATTAACTGGGGGAGTAACAGGGAACTTAGCTGTGACTTTTCTCGGATCATATACATTAAACTGGACAGCTATGCCTAATTATAGGAATCATACAGTAACTGTTCGTTTTTCTGTGGAAAATTCTTCTACAATGCAATCTGCTTCCAGACCTCCTGTTTTAGGCTATTTACCTGTGTGGCAAAATACAGCTGGAAAATATATAAATGAAAAATTTAAAAGTGGTTGGGGATCAAAAACAACACAAAGATTAATTTGGACGGAAATTTTAAAAATGAAATAATGGTAAGAATAGGTTATTTATTAATAGTAATATTTTCACTAATAAGTTGCAGCAAACCTAAGATTGAAAAAGAACATTTTATAGGTGAATGGGAATCAGATGATGGCTCTGTAATAATATTAAAACCAAATGGCACGTGTACGTTACAAAATATAAATCATTATATTTTTAGTAGTTTTCCTGAAAATAGTAATAAGAAATTGAATACTAATGGTACTTGGAATATAGTAACCGCTGAAAGTGGAACTATTGATGGTATAAATAAAGGCATTAAAATTGTCTATGAAATACCTGATACTCAGACAAAAGGTAGTATTACTTTCTTTATCTCAGGCCAAGGTATTCAGGGCAATACCCCACCATGGAGTTTATATGTTTGGGACGGTGATCCAGATGAAATGAAAAAATATGAGTTTATTAAATAGTTTTATAAAGAGTAAGAGTAGGAACTAAGTACCCTTGTTTATTAATCTAAGCGTAGATCCTTTAGCGGAAAGCTACAGAAGATAGGTCGCCTTATCATTATGCGATGAACAATCCTATTACGTTCACCGATCCTGGCGGTATGGGGTCTTATGATGCAGATGGTGTTTGGCACAGTGAAATGGAGGATTTTAACAATTACCATCATATAGACTAGAGATCACCTGATGAAAAAGAGTATAATACCTTTAAACCAAGCGATGAAGGTGGCGGATCAGGTATAAACATGCGCATAAATTTTATATATTTGTATATATAACTAAAAGTTCATTGATTCTTTGATAAGATTTTGCTGATCAAAATATTTTTATGGAGTTGTGGTAAATTCGTGGCAATGCTCTGTTTTGAAAATGTACTAAATTCATTTTCAGGATTAAAAGATAAATAGTTCGAATCCCTCACTCTCCGCAAAATTTAAAATACATCATTGATTCAATGGTGTATTTTTTTTGTCAAGTGTCTATATTTTTTGACAGGTAATTGTTTTGTTTATCCATAAATTGTCAAATTTGAGTTCCCTTAAACTTTACAGGATGGATGCTAAAATGATGCGCAGTGTTTCCAAGTAACTATTTTAATTCTTGTGTACAACATCAGAATAGAATTCTTTGAAATTATTAACAAGATGGTTACGGGGCTTTTAGTTTTGTGTAAATTTATCACACCAATTAAAAATAATCAGAATATGGAATTTTCACCATTCAATAACGTGGTAAAGCGATGTCTTCAAGGAATGAGTATGGAAGAAAAGGGAAAACCTGAGGAAGCTCGCCGATTATTCCTTCAGGCTTGGGAAGAATCCGGAAACGATCATGAAAAATTTCTCGCTGCCTATTATATATCCCGACATCAAAAAACAATTCCTGATACCTTAAAATGGCTCGAAACAGCTTTGGCACATGCTGTCATTCTTAATGATGATACAGTAAAGAGTGCTTTCCCGGCTCTCTATTTAAGAATATCTGACTGCTACAAAAAATTAGGCAATGTTGAAAAGGCAAAAGAGAATGCTGAATTAGCAGTGCTATTTAAAAATAACCCTTCCGATAAAGGTCCTTTTTATCACGGAACCAAAGCGGATTTAAAGACGGGCGATTTTCTGAAGGCAGGTGGTAATTCTAATTATAAGTCTGAACTTACCATGAATCATATTTATTTCACTGCTTTAGTGAATGGGGCAGGACTTGCCGCTGCATTAGCGAAAGGGGATGGAAAGGAACGTGTATATATTGTTGAGCCAACTGGAAATTATGAAAATGATCCCAACCTTACGGATAAAAAATTCCCGGGTAACCCAACCCGCTCGTACCGTTCTGAATCTCCGTTGAAAATTACTGGTGAAGTAACGGATTGGGTTAAACCAAATCCTGAAGAACTTCAGAAATTCCGTGAAAAACTAGAAAGCAGTGAGGGAGAAATACTAAATTAAGCGGCCTTAGAGCAAAACGTATTAAAAGAAAACTTATATTTTATGAAGTCTTTTAAATTCCTTCTTCCATAAGCAAAACATTGAATAAATGTCCGTCAGGATCGGCAAAAGTAAAACCATAATAACCGGATCCGTTTCTTTCTGTTTCATGGGAAATACGACCACCGGCTTCCTTAACTCTGTCTTTCCATTCATTCACTTCTTTTTCAGTTTCTGCTGAAAGAGTAAATATGATTTCGCTGGTTTTGAATCCCGGGGATAAATATTCATCTATTTTGGTTCCCTGTTCAAAAAAATGGATCACAAAATTATGTTCACCAAAAAGAAAGCTGGCTAGTTTCGGATCACTATTAGATGGGGTGGGAGTAAATCCCAGTCGGGTATAGAATTCGTGAGTACGTTTGGCGTCTTTTACACTAAAATTGGCCCAGATTTTTTTTGATTTCATAGATGTTGGATTGGTATTATTTTGATAACGCAAAACATATCAACTTCGTATTTTTACCAATTTCATACGTGTTTTTATCAAAATAAAAATGAAAAAGCCCTTTATATTTGTCAAAGATGTGATCATGACATTTTTTAAAGAACAATAATTCGAAATTTTTTTTTCATCATTTGTGTTTTTTTTAACCGTATCTGAAAAGATACGGTTTATTGTTTTTTGATAGTCAAATAAAATAACCCTACTGCCGTTTTGAGACTATGAAAGAACTTTTAACAGAGCCTTTTTTACATTCTGATAACGGTTTTCCGAAGATTAATACAAAGGAAATATCAGATTTGTTGTTGTTACGGCCGGAACAGCTTTTTCAGCCGCATCGGGTTTCATTTTATGCGATTCATCTTCTTTGTGAAGGTTTTGGAAAACATTCCATTGATTTTGATAGCATTGATATAAAAGAAAAACATATTCTGTTTATTTCTCCGGGACAGATCGCCCAATTTCATCATCCGACAGATTATAAAGGCCGGGTTTTGATTTTTACTGAAGATTTTTTTTGCAGAAATAATGCCCAGACTCAATTTCTGGGACATACCTGTCTGTTTAATGATCCGCTCAAGCTGTCATATTTTTCTGTGGATGATAGATTTGAAGAGATTCTAAACCTGTTTGATGGTATTCATAAAGAGTTACAAAGACCATTTAGTGAAATAAAATCTTCCATAATCAATAATTACCTGTTCAATATATTGCTTATTGCAGAAGAACTTTATCAGCCGATGGAAACGATTCTTGATACTCATCCTTATAAAATCCTGGTTTCGAAATTCAAGAGTATAGCCAACAAAGATCTCAGTTGCCAGTATTCAATTCAATATTTCGCAGATCAGTTGAACGTAAGTATAAGAACGTTGGAAAAGGCATTTGTTGAGGTAGAAAAAATCACTCCTAAAAAATGGTTAATAGAAAGAATTATTTTAGAGATTAAAAGAAATCTGGTGTATAATGAAATTACAATAAGTGAAATTGCCTATAATCTCGGATTTAAAGAAGTGACGAACTTTACAAAATTTTTCAAAGCAAAAACAGGACAGACTCCTTCTCGGTTTAGAGAAAATATGCATTGATAGGTGTAAAAAAAGTCCACAATCTTTTTGGTTGTGGACTTTATACTAAATATATTATAATTAAGATTCGGTCTGTATTAATCTGTAATTTTGTGAAACGGGCTCTTTACCGAATAAACAGGCAAATATATTTTGAAATTCATGAATATACTTGCACCGGATTGCGTTGCCGTATATCTTAAGCCCGTCAACAATTTTTCTGGAACTTAAGTCAATGTCATATTTTATAAACGGTTCAGGTCTTTCATAACGTATTCTCTGCTCAGAACTGTAAGTTCTAGAGAATCCAAACTTTTCAAGCCATTCTTCCGTAATTTTTATAGGCTTGATCGTGTCTGCGGGAACTGACACGCTTTGGATGTCATTTTCAATTCTCACAAAATAATTTTTCTCATGATTTTGGAATATCTCAGCAATAGTAAAAATCTGATTCTTGTATTCCACAAGATTTTTAATCTTTAGATCTGCAACGTTCATAGTATTATATTTTTGTGTAAGGTTAGGGTATAAGTGTGTTGGTAAACAATATTATTGCAAATATTATGCCTTATATGTTTCTTTTTTTAAATTATATATTAATTATGATGTAAATAATTTAATAATTGTTCATTGATTGGTTTAAATTCAAAAGTAATTGCCTGAAATGAATTTATACGAAAAGTTCACCATTTGTATTTGATGAATCTTTTTTAAATTTATATCCTTATTACGTGAGCAATATGAATAATGATGAGAAATTATTTAAGAGAAGTAAGGAAATTGCCAGTAGCTATTTTTCTTTTCTGGATCAACACATTATGGATGTAATTAAAGGAGATGCTTCTGAATTCCTCGAGCTTAATGAAATTGCCGGTAAACTGGCTGTTTCACACACTCATCTTACAGATACCATTAAAAAAGAAACAGGCAATCATCCTTGTTATTTTTATGATGCTAAGATTATTGAACAAATGAAGTTAATGCTTTTGGATTCGGATAAGTCCATTGCCGAAATAGCTTTAATTTTCACCTATGATCCTTCTAATTTTTCAAAGTTCTTTAAAAAATGGACGGGCCTGACTCCGGGAAAATATAAAAAAAACAATTCAGGCAAGAGCTAAACTTCCGAAAAGTTCACCATATTTAATTCCTCTTTCCGGGTCATATTTGTACTGTAAAACAATAAATAAAAAATTATGTCACAAAATGATTTAAAAGGTAAAATAGTGCTTATTGCAGGAGGTGGAAAGAATCTGGGTGGATTATTAAGCAGGAATTTTGCAGCAAAAGGGGCAAAGCTGGCCATACATTATAACAGTGAAAGTTCAAGAGCAGACAGTGAAAAAACACTGGCAGATGTAAAAGCGTTGGGGGCGGAAGCATTCCTGTTTCGGGGAGATCTTACAAAAATAGAAAACATTACCAAATTCTTCGATGAAACCATTACAACATTTGGCGGGATTGATATTGCTGTGAATACCGTAGGAATGGTTCTTAAAAAGTCTTTTGTAGATACTACCGAAACGGAATTTGATACCATGTTCAATGTCAATTCAAAAGTGGCTTATTTCTTTATCCAGGAGGCAGGTAAAAAGCTTAATGATCACGGGAAGATTTGTACCATTGTCACGTCTTTATTAGCTGCATATACAGGGTTGTACTCAACGTACGCGGGAGCTAAAGCTCCGGTGGAGCATTTTACGAGAATGGCTTCCAAAGAATTTGGAGACAGGGGAATTTCGGTTACAGCAGTTGCTCCGGGACCTATGGATACCCCTTTCTTTTACGGACAGGAGAGTGATGACGCAGTAGCATATCATCAATCTGCTTCAGCATTAGGAGGGTTAACCAATATCAAAGATATTGCACCATTAGTGGAATTTTTGGTGACTGACGGTTGGTGGATCACGGGTCAGACCATCTTTGCCAATGGTGGCTATACCACGAGATAAAATATTTAAAGACATGTAAATGAGGCGATTGCGAAAAGCAATCGTCTTTTTTTATGATAAATGAAGAATTTGTTCCATTTTTTTGTTAATTTAATAGGAAAATAAAAACAACAAATGAGTAGTTAAATTCTTAGAAAAATCACCTTAAAAATGTGAATTAATCTGATTTTCAATAAATGGTTTAAAAGAATACCACACATAGTTTTTTTAATTAAAGATTAAAAATCTGATTTCAAAAATCATATATTTGTTTCTTTAAACAGCTAAAACAATTAAGGATGAATATTGATTTTTTAACAGCCACATTTAAGGATTTTGAGAATATCCCGGATTACGATATTGCTCAAAGAGCGGATTATTTTTATGAATTTCTGAATCATATGAAATCCAGAGGGCACATGAATTACAGATTAAAAAATGTTTCGGGAACCAATGCAACATTAAATATAAATATTGCAGACCAGAAAAAAGAATATGTAAGCTTCGTTTCCAGTGATTATTTGGGATTTACACAGCATCCCAAAGTAAAGCAGGCTGCCATTGAAGGGATTGAAAAATATGGAACAGGTACCGGAGCAACACCTCTTATTGGGGGATATTTTGATTATCATTATGCATTGGAAAAAACAATTGCCAATTTTTTTGGAAGAAATGAGGATGAAGCAGTAATCTATACTACAGGATATACAGCTAATAGTGCCACTTTGCAGATTTTGATGCACAAGGAAGATTTGGCTATTTTAGACATGGCTGTACATGCCAGTGTGCATGAAGGGTGTGCTTTTACCAATAAAAAAACATTTCCACACAATAATTTGGAAGCTTTGGAACACATTTTGAAGATATCTGAAAATACGTACCGTACAAAACTTGTTGTAGTAGATGGAGTATATTCCCAGGATGGTGATACTTCGCGTCTCAATGAGATATACGATCTTGTAAAAAAGTACAATGCTTACCTTATGGTGGATGATGTACATGGTGTTGGGATTTTAGGTGAAACCGGAAGAGGAACAATAGAGCAGGCTGGCTTACTGGATAAAGTAGATTTCATTACAGGTACATTCAGCAAAACATTTGGTAATTTGGGCGGATTTGTGATTACGAATAAAAAAATCGCATCGTTCCTTAAATTCCAATCCAGACAGCAGATTTTCTCAGCAACAGCACCACCTTCATCTTTAGGAATCGTAAAAGCAATCGAATTGATTGATGAAGAACCGATCTGGAGAGAAAGGCTATGGAACAATATCAATTACTTTAAAAAAGGTCTTGATGATTTGGGTATGGATACCGGAGTTACCTGTTCAGCAATTATTCCGGTGAAAATAGGGGATCAGAATAAAATGTGGGATATCGGAAGAATACTGATTGAAAAAGGAGTATATACAAATCCTATCATGTATCCTGCTGTAGCAAGAAAAGATGCACGTATCAGAATGAGTGTAACGGCGAGACACGAAAGGGAGCATCTTGACAGAACATTAAATGTATTTGATGACATTAATAAAAAAATGCATATCGCGAAAAAACAATAAATTATGCCTAGAAAAGTAGTGCAAGGTCCTATTAGGGACAAAGAAAAGACAAAACAAAAACTGCTTGCAGCAGTGGGGAAAATCCTGAGAGTAAAAGGCTATTCAGGATTAAAAGTAAGTAAGATTGCGGCTGTAGCCGGTTTTGATAAAAAACTTATCTACGAGTATTTCGGAAGTACAGACAAACTTATCGATGAATATATTAAGTCTCAGGATTACTGGAGTAAGTTTAATCCGAACGTAGAAGAGGAAAAGGTAACAACAATAGGTAAAGAAGTTCTTACTCAGGGAATATTGATGCAGTTTGAAAGTTTGAAAAAAAATAAAGAACTGCAAAAAATTATCCTTTGGGAGCTTTCCGAAAGCAAGCCGATACTTAAGAAATTAGTACAACAAAGAGAAGATGTGGGAGCTGAGCTATTTGCGGTTACAGATCCAATTTTTGGGGAAAATGCTAAAAGATTTAGAGCCATTTTAGCTTTGATTGTATCAGGAGCTTATTATCTGAACCTATATCCTGCTTATAATGCCAATGAATTTTGCGGGCTTGATATGAAAACAGATGAAGGCAGGTCTGAAATTGAAAAAGCGATTGTTGATATCGTAGATTTTGCATATCAGAAAGCGAAAAAGTAATTAATAGTTTCGGGTTTAATCAAAAATGATTTTGTTAATAATTTGAAGACTTTTGGCTTTCAAATTAGAACTATATTTCTTACTTTTGGCCAATGGAAAATTTTATAGTATCTGCAAGGAAATACCGTCCACAGGAGTTTGAGACTGTTGTAGGGCAATCCCATATTACGGATACTTTAGAGCATGCAATTGGAGAAAATCAGTTGGCGCAGGCTTTACTGTTTTGTGGACCCCGTGGAGTGGGGAAAACCACCTGTGCCCGGATTTTGGCAAGAAAGATCAATGAAAAGGATGGTTCCGTTTCAGAGGATGGTTTTGCCTATAATATCTACGAATTGGATGCGGCATCCAACAACTCTGTTGATGACATTCGTGAGCTTATCGATCAGGTTCGTTTTGCGCCTCAGGTAGGTAAATACAAAGTATACATCATCGATGAGGTTCATATGTTGTCTTCCGCAGCTTTCAATGCTTTCCTTAAAACATTGGAAGAACCGCCTGCACATGCTATTTTCATTCTGGCTACCACAGAAAAACATAAAATCATTCCAACGATTTTATCACGTTGCCAGATTTATGATTTTAAAAGAATCACCATTGAAGACATTCAGGGGCATTTAAGAAAAATCGCCCAACAGGAATCCATTCAGTATGAAGATGATGCTTTGTACCTGATTGCCCAGAAGGCTGATGGTGCATTAAGAGATGCTCTTTCCATATTCGACAGGCTTTCTACATTTTCCCAGAAAAATATTACCCTCGCAAAAGCGGCTGAAGTTCTTAATATTCTCGATTACGATCAGTATCTTAATATCGTAGACCTTGCTAAAGAAAATAAAATTCCGGAAGTGCTTTTTGCATTCAACGAGATTGTGAAAAGAGGATTTGATCCGCATATTTTCATCGCAGGTTTAGGCAATCATTTCAGAGATCTGATGATGGCGCAGAATACCTCTACCATAGATTTGATTGAAGTTGGGGAGAAAACAAAAACTAAATTCGTTGAACAGGGACAAAAATGGACTGCACAGCAATTGATTGATGCTGTGGAAATCTGTAATCATGCCGATATTAATTACAAGAACTCCAAAAATCCAAGACTTACCGTTGAAATTGCTTTGATGCAATTATCTTCTCTGACTACAGGCTTAGATTCTAAAAAAAAAAGTTCATAATATTAGCGCCGTTTCTTCATGAAAAAATTGAGGTAAAGCTTGTGAGTAAGCCTCAGGAAAAGATTGAAGAGAAAATTGAAAAACCTGAAAATATTGAGAATCCGCCGCAGGAAATTGTTATCAAAAAGGCTTCAAAACCCTTATCACGACAAACAGTTTCTTCAGGCTTCAGTATTCACTCCTTTCTGAATAAAGAAGAAAAAGAAGAGAAAGAAGAATCTCATACGGTCAAAACAGAAAACCTTCCGCAAAATCACTTCACGGAAACCGATCTGCAGATGGAATGGAATTTGTTGCTGAAACAGCTCCAGTCTAAAGATCCGTTTGTATTTAATGCGATCAAAGCATTTAAGCTGGTTAAAACAGATGAAAATGCGATCCGGGTCTTGTATCCTTCAGATTCCGCAAAAGTGGAGTTTGATAAAATAAGTGGAGACTTTTTCAACCATTTCAAAAGAAAAGTCCATAATTATGCTATTGAAGTGGATTACAAGAAAGACCATGAAAATCTTAAGATCGAAGTCGTTACCAAAAAGAAAGTCTTTGAAAAATTGGTGGATAAAAACCCATTATTGAAAGATTTAGACGATTTATTAAAGTTTGATTTGACATAAAATACTTATATTTGTCAAGTTATTTTGTAAAAAGAACTTTTACAAAGCTTAAAAAAATATTTAAAAGAGTTAAAAACCACACAGGCTCAGACATTTATAAAAGTGGAAAAATTATTTACCCCATATCTGTCTTTTTGCAAAGCTGCTTATTGTATGAGTGGCTATTTTAGCTTTTTTACTACTTATTTTAGAAATTTCAGAAACTATTACCGATTTTATTGGTATTGCTAACTGAATTTCTTTCTCAAAAAATACAGGTATCCTAAGAGTTCTCTTAATTTCCTGAACCCATTAAAATTTTAAACGGCATTTTTTTGAAAGGAATTATAAAGTAAATTTTATAATGAATAAACTATTGGTGTAATTTTAAAAAGAAATAAAAATATTTAAACAAAATAAAAGATGAATTTAAAAGATTTGAAGAATGAGTGGATCAACGAGTTTTCGCAGCCACTGATGATTGCAGGACCTTGTAGTGCGGAAAGTGAGGCCCAGATGCTTGAAACGGCCAGAAGAATAAAAGAAACCGGGGCCCAGGTACCGATTTTCCGTGCCGGAATCTGGAAGCCGCGTACAAAACCCAATGGCTTTGAAGGAGTAGGAGTAATAGGTTTGAACTGGCTTAAAAAAGTGAAAGAAGAATATGGTTTCAAAACCGCAACTGTAGTTGCCAATGCACACCACGTGTTTGCTGCATTGGAAGCGGATGTGGATATTCTTTGGATCGGAGCCCGTTCTACAGTGAATCCGTTCACCGTTCAGGAAATTGCGATGGCTTTAAGAGGAACCAATAAGCCTGTTTTGGTAAAAAACCCGGTAAATCCGGATCTTGCTTTATGGATCGGAGCATTGGAAAGGCTTTTAGGGCAGGATATTAAAAATTTAGGCGTTATTCACAGAGGTTTCTCAACGTACCAGAAGACAAAATACAGAAATAATCCGAACTGGCAAATCGCATTAGATTTCAAAAGCCAGTTTCCTAATATTCCAATGCTGATCGATCCTTCTCACATTTGCGGAAACAGAACCGGATTGGCAGATATTACCCAGGAAGCGATGAACGTCGGTTACCAGGGAGCCATCATTGAATCTCACTCCAATCCCGATGAAGCTTGGAGCGATGCATCACAGCAAATTACCCCTGAGGTTCTGGCTGAACTGATTGGTAATTTAAAAGTGAGAAATTCCGGATTGGCTGGGTTTGATGGTGAGATGGGAAGGCACAGAACTCTGATTTCAGATATCGACTTCCAACTGATTGAGCTTCTTTCTCAAAGAATGAAAATCTCTGAAAAGATTGGTAAGCTTAAAAAAGAGAATGACATTGCGATTTTCCAGCCGGAACGTTGGAAAGTGATTACAGAATATGCCGTTCAGAAAGCTAAAGAAACAGGAATGTCACAGGAATTTATTGAAAAAGTGTTCAAAGCGATCCACGAAGAATCGATTGAAGTACAAAATAATATCATGATAGACAGATAAAAGTACGAGATATTACGGAAATTAGGGCTTAGGTTTCAGGCGTTAGGATAATGAATAAAACATCATTTCTCGAGTCTGAAACCTAAGCCCTAATTCCTTATATTTGCATCCAGTAATCATATGAAAGGAAAAATCATTAAATCTACAGGAAGCTGGTATCAGGTTTTGGACTTGGAAACAAATACAATTTTCGAGGCCAGAATCCGGGGCAAGTTTAAACTGATTAAAACAAGACTTACCAATCCGCTTGCAGTAGGAGATTTTGTGGAATTTCAACTCGAACAGGATGATATTGCCTGGATCACTAAAATCGAACCGCGTAAAAATTACCTGATCAGAAAATCCGTTAACCTTTCAAAAGAAGCACATATTATTGCTTCCAATTTTGATTTGGCGTGTTTCATCTTTACGCTGAAACATCCAGAAACTTCTCTGGGTTTCCTGGACAGGTTTCTGGCATGCTGTGAAGCGTATAATATACAGCCATTGATCTTATTCAATAAAATGGATGTATTGGACACCGAGGAAATAGAAGCCGTAAAAGATATTGAATTCCTTTATCAGGAAATAGGATATGATACCATGCTGATCTCTTCCTATTCCAAACTTAATCTCGATGACCTTACGGAAGTTTTGAAAGATAAAACTTCTGTGTTCTTCGGTCATTCAGGATGTGGAAAGTCTACATTGGTGAATGCGCTTCAGCCGGGATTGAATTTAAAGACTTCTGAAATTTCAGATACGCACTTAAAAGGAAAACATACCACTACTTTCGCTCAGATGCATTTCTGGGATTTTGGCGGAAATGTTATAGATACACCCGGAGTCCGCGAATTTGCTATGATTGATATTGAAAAGGAAGAAGTACAGCATTACTTTCCCGAGATCTTCAAAAAAAGAGAAGAATGCAAATTCCATAATTGTCTTCACATTAATGAACCTAAATGTGCCGTTATTGATGCGCTTGAAACAGGAGAGGTTCAGATTTCCAGATATTCCACCTATATCAAGCTCATGGAAGAAGCAGAAGAAAATTCTCAAAAATAATTTAAATTCATATTAATAATTGGTAATATAAGTCTGTTTTTATTTTAAACAGAATGATGCTTTTATTTAGATAATTCAAAAATTTCTGGTTACGGTTTAATTTTCGGGGATGCCGATCAATAAAAAACCCAGCCGAAGCTGGGTAAAAACTAATAACCATGAAAACTCAAATTAAACATGAGAATCGCAATAGAATAAACAATTACTGTGCCAAAAACGAGTTCACACTTTCTTAATAAAAGTTATTTTTATGTTAAAAAAACTTTAAAATCAAACTAAAGGATATTTTTTGTAATTTTGCGCCATCAAAAAATTTAAAAATTTATGTCTAACATTACATTTACTATGATTAAGCCGGACGCTGTTGCCGACGGACATATTGGAGCTATATTAGGGAAGATTGCAGAAGCTGGTTTTAAGATCAAAGCATTAAAGCTTACTCAGCTTACTGTTGCCGATGCTAAAAAATTCTATGAAGTGCATGCAGAAAGACCATTCTATGGAGAATTAGTGGAATTCATGAGCTCCGGGCCAATCGTAGCTGCAGTTTTAGAAAAAGAAAATGCCGTTGAAAGTTTCAGAACGTTGATCGGTTCTACCAATCCTGCTGAAGCTGCTGAAGGAACTATCAGAAAAATGTTCGCAAGAAGTATCGGAGAAAATGCAGTTCACGGTTCAGATTCTGACGAGAACGCTTTAATTGAAGCCCAGTTCCATTTTTCAGGAAGAGAGATTTTCTAATCGTAAACAATTATTTCAATATAAAAATCCAGAGGAAAGCCTCTGGATTTGTTTTTATAAGATAGGGTGCCACAATAAGCGACATAGCTATAATGCTTTGCCAAAGCCGTTATAAATTATTTTCAATAGCGCCTATATTTTCACGGTATAGTTCTATAGGCTTATCTAATAGAATCGCAATAACAGTCATATTCTTGTCCAGTCTCTCTTTGGGAACATCTATATAAACAATTCCCGGAGTCTGGCTCCAATATAATTTATTATATGTTTTATGGCTGATGATGGAACCTTCACCGGCGATGCGTATCCTCGCAATTCCATTTTTAATTCCCTTTAATGCAACAGGTCCGGTCGGCGTTCCTTCTACAAAAAGATAAAGCGTCTGTTTGTCTTTTGAAAGGGCGCTCATTCCGGAATAATGCCCTTCAGGCAACCCTTTTCCGGTCTCAAAAAGAGCTTCGGCATGTTTGCTGATCCAGTCTAAAGTTTCAGGATTGGTTTTTGGGGTCTGAATTTTCATATTCATGCCATCATTTGTTAAACCGGAACCGCTGAATACATTATTTCCTGTATGCAGCTCATATGCAATATTATACACTGCCAGCTTTGAATTCTTATCCCCGAGTATTTGGGTCAGGGAATATTTTTCGTCAGAAATCTCTTTTAACAATTCAAATGGAGTTTGAAACTCTAATTGAATCACCGTAACATCCTGATCAAAATTGACTTTTGAAAGGTCAAGTGTTAATGTACTGTTATTCAGTTCAAAATTGACTTTAGATGAAAGATCGCCAATGACTTTTGCTGAAACAGGCTTTGTGGCCAGACCATAAACCTTATCAAAATCCTTAGCTTCTTCCAGATAAAGAAATATGGACTTACGACTTTGTGAAATTGCAGATTTGCCCTTGTAATTTCCAAAAGGCAATCCTCTTCGGGTGCCATATACAGCATCTGAATGTTTTGATGTCCATCTTCCCAGGTTTTTCAAAATGTTGACTTGTTCCTCAGGAAGCGTACCATCTTCTTTTGGCCCGATATCCAATAACAGATTTCCGCCCATGCTGATCACATCTGCTAATGTTCTCACCAGCATATTCGGAGTTTTGTAATTCTTATCAAACGGCTGGTATCCCCAGGAATCATTCATAGTGTAACATAGTTCCCAAGATTTGCTTTGGGGAGGAACAACGGGAATTCCCTGTTCAGGCGTTTCATAATCTCCATGATGATTCAGCCTGGAATTGACAATAATATTCGAATTGAACTTTTTTAGATTTTCCAGAGTTCTGGGAGCCTGCCATTCTTCCGAAGAATGTTCCCAGTCGCCATCAAACCATAATAAGTCAGGTTGATACTGGCTTGAAAGCTCTTTAAGCTGGGTTTGGTAATAAGTGACGAAATTTTGCCAGCGCTGAGGATCATTTTTAATTTCATATCGTTTTCGGGTTCTGGTGTTGATATCATAATAAGGATGGCTCCAATCCGGAAGAGAAAAGTAAAGACCGGTTTTTAAACCTGATTTTTTAAGTTCCCGGATAAAGGGAGTTAAAACATCTTGATGAGCGGCAGAGTAGGCTGGGATCGTAGTGGCTTTTTCTGCTTTAGAATTCCACAGGGAAACTCCATCATGATGTTTGGTAGTGATGACCGCATATCTGGCTCCTGAATTTTTAATTAATCTTATCCATTCTGCAGGCTGATATTGTGAAGCCGTAAAACCGTTGAGCTGCTTCATATAATTATCATGACTGATGTAATTATTGAAAAAAGCCCAGGATTCCGAAATGCCTTCCACGGAATAAATTCCCCAGTGAATAAAAATCCCCAGTTTAGCATTATTGAACCATTCCATTTTTTCCAGGTCTTTTGCCTGGGCCTGAGCCCGAACGGATTGGGTTGCCAGGGTAAGGCTTAACAAACATATGCTGGTTAACTTGTTTCTCATGCTCTCCTTTTTACCGCTAAAATAAGGAAAGTGGCAATATATATCTAAATAACTGAGTTCAGGATGAGAAAAATTCGTCAGTTCGAATGTTTTTTGCCACCTTTCTCAAGCATAACTTCTTTCATATTAAATAACAAGTTAAAAGAATCAATTTATTAGTAATTTTATCAACAATCAATCACCTGAAATATAACTATGAAAATGACTACAACACTTCTTATCATCATCGCAACGCTTACAGCACTTATTGGAGGGCTTTTTTACGCCTATTCATGTTCTGTTGTTTTAGGACTTGGCAAATTATCGGATATGGAATATCTGAAATCCATGCAGTCTATCAACCGGGAAATCCTGAATCCCGTGTTTTTTATGAGCTTTATGGGAACTGCGGTTTTGCTTCCCGTTACAACTTTTGTGTTCAGAACGCAAAATCCGGCATTTATATTCCTTCTATTGGCTACGCTTATTTACCTGATCGGGGTTTTTGGGGTTACCATAGTTGGAAATGTACCGCTTAACAATCAATTAGATCAGTTCGATATTATGAGTTCTACAGCTGAGTCGGTAAAGAAAATGCGCGATGTATTTGAGAACAGATGGAATTTCCTTAATCATATAAGAAGTATTTGTTCTGTGATCGCTATTATTTTTGTGGTTTGTGCCTGCATATGGCATAAATCCCAAAATATTTCCGGGCTGTAAAATTCAGTAAAAATACCTAATCAGATTCCGTGTTTTTACGGATGCTTTGTATTGATTTTATACTGATCTTTACACCAGCATTAGAACAAAAGGAAATTTAAGCATTAAGTCTCCAAAACTAATAACCATCAACGCTCAAATTTTCAGAAAGAGGAAAGGCAGCCATTAAAAGCTGCCTTTATTTATTTACTTGAAAGCAAAATTCTTAGATTTTTAAAAGTTCTATGGTTCTTTCCGGGCTTTCGGAAGAAAACACTGCATTCCCAGCCACTAAAACATCTGCTCCGGCTTCAAACAGCTTGGAGGCATTATCGAGGTTTACTCCGCCATCAACTTCTATAAGTGCTGTAGAATTGTTACTTAAAATAAGATCCTTGGTTTCAGCGATTTTTTTATAGGTATTCTCAATGAACTTCTGTCCGCCAAATCCAGGGTTTACGCTCATTAATAATACCAAATCTACATCTGCAATAATATCTTCCAGCATTAAAACCGGAGTGGAAGGATTTAAAACAACTCCCGCTTTCGCTCCTTTGCTCTGGATATGATGAATGGTTCTGTGAAGGTGGGTACAAGCTTCGTAATGAACGGAAACAAGATCAGCACCGTGATCAATAAATTCATCAACGTATTTTTCTGGCTCTACGATCATCAAATGTACATCCACAAATTTCTTGGCATGCTGCTGAACGGTTTTCATTACCGGAAAACCAAAAGAAATGTTAGGAACAAATCTTCCGTCCATTACATCAATGTGGAACCAGTCTGCCTGTGAATTGTTCAGCATTTCAATATCTCTTTGCAGATTCCCAAAGTCTGCAGATAAAAGGGAAGGAGCAATAAGCTTCGTTTTCATTTTACTTTTTATACTTTATATTTATTCAGAGGTAAGAGAAAAGAACAAAGAAGAAAGACGTTATCTGTTTGGAATTATCTTTTTTCTCTGCTCTTTATTCTTTTTTTCTTAATGATATTTCAGTTTCATTTCCGGTTGTATTTTCAAAACGGTTTCATAGATCAGTTTGATCACATTTCCTACATCTTCTTTAGCCACCATTTCCACCGTTGTATGCATATAGCGCAAAGGTAAGGAAATTAATGCACTTGGAACTCCGCCATTGGAAAGGGCAAAAGCATCCGTGTCAGTTCCTGTTGTTCTGCTGGATGCCGCTCTTTGGTAAGGGATCTTCTTTGCTTTTGCCGTATCGATGATCAATTCCCTGATGACATGATGAACGGTTGGTGCAAAGAAAATTACCGGACCTGCACCGCATTTCTGGTCACCCTCTTTTTTCTTTTCGATCATTGGAGTAGTGGTGTCGTGAGTGACGTCTGTAACGATCGCAATATTAGGCTTGATGACATCTGCAATCATATCGGCTCCATATAAGCCTACTTCTTCCTGTACCGAATTGGTAATGTATAAACCGAATGGAATCGTTTTTTTATTTTCTTTCAAAAGTCTCGCTACTTCGGCAATCATAAATCCTCCGATTCTGTTGTCTAACGCTCTGCAAACAAAATAACGGTCGTTCAGTTCGAAGAATTCATCAGGATAGGTGATCATACAGCCTACATAAATTCCCAGGTCTTCCACTTCTTTTTTGGTAGTGGCCCCACAATCAATGAAAATGTTTTCAATTTTTGGAGTAGGCTCATTCTGATTGGTTCTTGTGTGGATCGCCGGCCAGCCGAATACACCTTTTACAATTCCTTTTTCCCCATGAATATGAACTACTTTGGATGGGGCAATGGTCTGATCGGAGCCTCCGTTTCGAATGACATAGATTAACCCGTCGTCGGTAATATAATTCACATACCATGAAATTTCATCCGCATGGGCTTCGATCACCACTTTGAATTCGGCTTCCGGATTGATGATTCCATAGCAGGTTCCGTAATGGTCTATTTCTATCTTATCTACGTAAGGACGGATATAGTCCATCCAGACTTCCTGGCCTCTGCGTTCGTAACCTGTTGGTGATGATGTGTTTAAATATTTCTCTAAAAATTTCAAAGATTTCTTTTCAAATTTCATAAAAAGGAATGATTTTTGCGTTCAATTTTTGTTCTAATACGCGTAAAAATAATGAATTTTAGTAAGATTATTTGTCTTTTTCTTTTCTTTTTCGGCGTGTGTGTTTTCGGGCAAAAAGACTCTATTATTAATGTGAAGTCATTGAGCCAGTACCCACCTGAAGAACTGAGAGTAGATGAATTCGGGAATAAGTATTATTATGATGAAAGGCAAAAAGCCAAAATCTATGAAATAAACGGTGAGGTAGTGATTGTGCTGGATGAGCTTGTGCTGGTAAACAAGCCCAAGTTTAATAACCAGTTGGACAGAAACTATTATTACTTCCTTAACAAAAAGCTTTATCGGGTATATCCGCTATTTCTTACTGCTTTGCAGCAGTACCGAGATATTCAGAAGGAAATGAACGATATGGATAGTAAGGTAAGAAGAAAATATATCAAAGACCGGCAAAACATTCTTGCAGATCAATATGAAAAGCAGCTTAAGGATCTTACTACTACGGAAGGACAGGTTTTTGCCAAGCTGATGAACAGAGCTACAGGGAAGAATGTGTACGAGATTATTAAAGAATTAAGAGGAGGGTGGAGTGCTTTCTGGTGGAATGTTAAAGGGAAAATGGCGGATATTGATATCAAAGATCAGTATAATCCGCACAAAAATAGAACCGACGAGTTCTTGGAATCTCTGCTCCAGTCTAACTGGAATTCCGGGTATCTGCAGCCTTATCCTGGTGCAAGCGATTTTAAAGTAGCCAAATAATAAATTATTATAAAAGAAAAATTCCTGTAATCATTGACTACAGGAATTTTTCTTTTAATTTTTCGAATACGATCTTATCTATTGGTAATGGGAACGGATTATCCGGGCGGTTGATCTCGATCCATTCTGTTTTTTCAATGCAGGGGTCCAGAATAAGGAAATCCTGCTCGTTCACAATATTTACTATATAATATATGGTAAGCAGTTGCTCATTTTCCCTGAAACGCGAAACCAGAAAATCTTCTTGAGTATACAAATGTTCTACAATGTCTATTTTTACATTCAGCTCTTCATCAAACTCACGGTGCAGGCAATCGATTAGTCCTTCTCCGTATTCCAGTCCGCCTCCGGGAAATTTCATTAGCGGTTCACCTGCATATTCTTCAAATAAGGTAAGGACTTTCTGGTCCTTTACAGCACAAGCATAAACCCTAATGTTGATCTTGTCTATCATATAGTATATTTTGTATAGCTAAAATAAGGAAAAATTGCTTTAAAGTTATGAGTCATGAGTTATAAATTATAACTTCCTTTAAAGCTTTATGGCATTAATCATCTCTCTTTTTCCCGGAGGTCCTTGTTTCTTTTCCACTCTGAAATTAAGCTCCTCAAGAATTCTTCTTACGCTTCCTTTAGAAGAGTAGGTGGTTAATAATCCGTTCACACTCATTTTATCGGAAACCATTTCAAAAAGTGGTTTTTCCCAGAGATCAGGCTGAACTCTTGCTCCGAAACAGTCATAATATATCAGATTGATTTTAGGTAAATCAATGTCTTTCAGGTCAAAAAAGTCGCATTGGATCTTTTTCAGGTGAAAACCTTTAATAATTTCAACAGACTTTTCCCAATCTGACTGATGAATTTTTTGATAAATATTTTTAAATTCAGGGTTACCAAAAAGTTCGAAATAGGCTAAATCTTCGATTTCGGATTCATTTATGGGATATTTTTCCAGAGAAAAATAGTTGATTACATGATTTTTGTCAGTTTTTAAATATTCATTAATTGTCACCAAAACATTCAAACCTGTTCCAAAACCGAGTTCTAAAATATTAATTTCGCAATCATTTATTAAATTCAGTCCATTTTTGATAAACACGTGTTCGGCTTCCTGTAAAGCTCCGTGATGAGAATGATAGTTTTCATTTAATTCATTGATAAGCAATGTTTTACTACCATCATTAGTGGTCTTAATTTCTCTTTTCAAGCTATTTTTTTGTCAAATTTACTCCAAAATTTTTATATTTAGAAAATTATGTTAAATTTGTAGAACATCGTAAAAAATTTTAGAAATGATAATTCAAAAAACCGAGAAATCCAGAATTTCTACATTCGATCCCAATAATTTTTCATTCGGAAATACTTTTATCGACCATATGATCATATGTGAGTACGAGAATGGAAAGTGGGGTGATGTACAATTAGTGCCTTATGGCCCTTTAGCATTTACGCCTGCGATGATGGGAGTAAACTACGGGCAAGCTTGTTTTGAAGGAATGAAAGCTTATAAAGATAGGGACGGACAGGTTTTTCTTTTCAGACCTGAAAAGAATTTTGAACGTATCAACAAATCAGCGAAGCGTCTGGCTATGCCGGAAGTAACGGAAGAGATGTTTTTAGACGGTTTAAAAGCATTGGTGGATATAGACAGAGACTGGATTCCTCACGGAGAAGGGATGTCATTATATATCAGACCATTGATCTTCGCTACGGAAGAAGCTTTAAAAGCAAGAGTAGCGGATAAATATATGTTTGCCATTGTAGCAACACCTGCCAAGAGTTATTACAGCGCACCGGTATCCGTAAAGATCTCAGATCACTATTCAAGAGCGGCTAACGGAGGAGTAGGGTCTGCCAAAGCAGCAGGAAACTATGCGGCTTCTTTCTATCCGACTCAATTGGCGATCGAAGAAGGGTATGACCAGATTATCTGGACAGATGATGCTACTCACGAATATTTTGAGGAGAGTGGAACCATGAATGTATTCGTAAGAATCAACGATACCATTTATACGCCGCCTACATCTGAGAAAATCCTTGATGGAGTTACCAGAGACAGCTTTATTCAATTGGCTAAAAGAAGAGGGTTTGAAGTAAAAGTAGAGCCTATTAAAGTAACGGATGTGGTAGAAGCTCAGAAAAACGGAACTTTGAAAGAAGTTTGGGGAGTAGGAACCGCTGTGGTAACTACTGTTTTCGAAGCATTAGGATATAAAGGCCAAAAACTGGAACTGCCTAGACTTTCCGATGAAGAAAGCTATGCAACGATCCTTAAAAATGATTTGGTAAACTTACAGAACAATCTTTCTGAAGATCCTTTCGGATGGAGAGTATTAGTGGAAAAGAATGTTCTTGAAACTGTTTAATTGTTAGACCAATATTTATATTTGAAGCCGGGAATTTTCCTGGCTTTTTTATTTCTGTTCAACGCAAAAACTTTGCATTTAATTTAAAAATAATTATTCTCAAAAAGCTTTTTCAAAAGAATGTTAGGTGTTTTATTTCAATATCTTCATCAAGTTTTGTAATTGATTCCCGAAATGTGTATTTTCGCAAAAGTTTATGAAAAAATTAGTCTTCATATCGGTATTGGGATTATTGAGCTGCAACAGAAACGCGCAGACTCCACATCCTCCTGTAGGTGGTGTTTTGAGCCAGAATGACCTTGATGTTTCTAAAGAAAGGATGAAGAATCTTAACGGATTGGAGAGAAAGCACATCCAGGAATGGATCAACACTCAGCCTGTAAAATATTATCCGACACAGCTTAATTATTGGGTGAACACTGAGAACTTTGACAGAAGGGAAAGAAGGCAGGACAATACGTTCATCTCTTATTCTTACGAGCTGTATGATTTTGACCAAACCAAGATCTACGACCAGCCGATCGAAAGAAGGGATGCGAGATTCGGGCACTTTGATGAATTGAAAGCGGTAGAAAATGCGTTGCGTTTTATCCAGGATGGGGAGGAAGTGACCCTTTTAGTGCCGTCTTCTTTAGCTTACGGAACGTATGGAGACGAAAAGAAAATAGATAACGATATACCATTGATCATAAAATTAAAAGCGCTATAAATGAGATTGTTTAACAAGAATATAATTCTGGCAGCGGCAAGTATCTCGCTGATGAGTTGTACCCCAATTTATAAAAAAATGAACGTAGACAAAGAAACTTACGAAGGTCTTAATGACGGACTTTATGCGAATCTTCAGACAACGAAAGGGAATATGATCGTGAAGTTTGAGGACAAGAAATCACCGGTAACTGTAGCGAACTTCATCGGTCTTGCAGAAGGAAAGATCGATAACAAAGCTAAGGCGAAAGGAGTTCCTTTCTATGACGGAACCATTTTCCACAGAGTGATCAAAAATTTTATGATCCAGGGAGGTGATCCTCAGGGAACAGGAATGGGAGATCCCGGGTATAAGTTCGAAGATGAGAAAAACGATCTTAAACATACCGGAAAAGGAGTTTTATCTATGGCGAACTCAGGGCCTAACTCTAACGGTTCTCAGTTCTTCATTACGGAAGTTCCTACCCCTTGGTTAGACGGAAGACACACGATCTTCGGTAAAGTGGTAAAAGGAGAGGAAGTAATCGATGCGATTGCAAACGTAGAAAAAGGAGCTCAGGATAAGCCTAAAACTGATGTTGTTTTACAGAAAGTATCTGTATTCAGCAAAGGTGATGAGTACAAAAACTACGATGCTGCTAAAACTTTCAATGAAGGAAAAGCTAAAATTGCAGAAAACAATAAAGCATACGAAGCAAAGGAAGAAGCGGAAAGAAAGAAAAAAGAAGAGGAGTTCAAAGCGAACCAGTTGAAAATGGTTGAGGATTTGAAAGCAGGAATGCAGAAAACAGAATCCGGATTGTATTATAAAATCACGAAAACTACTTCCGGAAAAGCTCCGAAAGCAGGTGACAATGTATCGGTACACTATGCAGGAAAATTAGTGGACGGAACAGAGTTCGATTCTTCTTTCAAGAGAAATGAGCCGATCGATATTCCTATCGGAATGGGAAGAGTGATCAAAGGATGGGATGAAGGAATCCTGTTATTAAAAGAAGGAGAAACGGCAACCTTATTGATCCCGCCTGCAATGGCTTATGGAGAAAGAGGAGCAGGTGGTGTTATTCCGCCAAACGCTTGGTTAGTTTTTGATGTAGAACTTGTGAAAGTGAAGTAATTGAAAATTGAAAATATTGGAAGCCACCCGGAAGGGTGGCTTTTTTTGTTGGAAATTCCGTAGGAATACGGTTTCCCGTAATGTAATTTAAAAACATATTTATATTTTCAATATCTAATAATGAAAACGCATGAGTCAAATTTATCTTGAAAACTGGCTGAAAAAGACAGAAATTGATTACTATCAAATGTTTATCTTTTCTTGGATACCTTTTAATGCTTGGTATATGAAAACTTATTATGATTATGAAAATAAAATTGATACAGATAAAGAAATTATAAAGAAAATCAAGGCTGAAGAAAATCCTTTTAGGAACAAAATATTAAATTTATTAACTGGATCTACTCAAGAGGCAATTGATTTTCGTTATTATATATATAAATTACATGATTTGTTAGAAATTAATACTATTCCTAGTCAAGAAAAAAGAGTATCGTTTTCTAGTCTTAAAACCTATGATAATGGAAAAAGGCAAGAGATATTATCTCATAATAATAAAACGTATAAATTTGAATTTCTTATTTCTCAACCTAGAACAACAAAGAGATTTCGTTGTGAAATTATAAAAATCAATGGTACTTCTGATGGCTTAATTGAATTACATACATGTACTAAGGAAGAAATAGAACAACATCCTGACTTTCAAAAACAGATATTTAAAATCCAGCAAAAAATATTAACGGGTTTTAATGAAATAAATCCAAACAAATCTACATCTATAATAGGAGTGAAGAAATCTGGATTAAAAATATATGAAAATTTATATTTTATTAATAATACAACCTTAATTAGTCAATTTCTAATAGAATTATTATATCAGCTTAGATGTAAGATTTTTCATGGAGAAATTGATCCTAAACCAGCATATTACGATATTTATAAATATGCATATTTGATTTTAAATCCACTAATTTCAACTTTAAATTAATATGGCACATATAGCAAATAAAATTGATGCAAAAGATGTTAAATTGCAAAATGTATTTTATGGTAATAGATATAAAATAGATGTATTTCAAAGAGAGTATAGATGGCAAAGAGAGCAAATTGAAGCTTTAATAAGTGATTTATGCTCTAGTTTTATGAATAACTATAGTCCCAATGATTCAATTGAATCTGCAATAAATTATGATTGTTATTATATGGGGCCAATAGTTTTATGTGAAGTTGAAAACACTTTATCAATTGTTGACGGACAACAACGATTAACATCGTTTACATTATTATTAATTTTTCTAAATCATATTCAAAATATTTTGGATATTAAGGAAGATCAAAGACAAGATTTAGAAAATTATATTTTTGTTAAGAAAGCAGGTAAAAGAACATTAGTTTTAAATGTAGAAGCAAGAAATGAGGCTGTAAATCAACTTTATTTAAGTGGACATAATATTTTTTCCGAAGAAATTAGTACAGATTTTAAATATTCTTATGATGAAATAGAAGAATCTATAGAGAATATTAAAAATAGATATGATGATATTGTTAAATTTTTCCCACCTGAGCTTAAAGAAAAAGGAATACTTCCTATTTTTATTGAATGGCTCTTAAATAGAGTTGTACTGGTAGAAATTAAAGCTTATAGTTTAGAAAATGCATATACAATTTTTGAAACTATGAATGACAGAGGACTAAGCTTGAATCCCACTGAAATTTTAAAAGCTTATTTATTATCGAATATAAAAGATGAGTCAAAAGCAGTAGAAGCAAATGAAACATGGAAAGAGTTAGTGAATGAATTAAAGGTCCAAATTGGGCAACAAGATGCAGATTTAGACTTTTTCAAAAGTTGGTTACGAGGAAAATATGCTGTGACAAGGAGAGGGACTTTTAAGGGTTCTGAAAATGAGGATTTTGAAAAAATAGGAGTTCAATTTCATGCTTGGGTAAAGAATAATCACAAATCTTTAAGCCTTAAAAAAGATTCAGACTATTATTATTTTATTTTAACAGATTTGGATTTTTATGTTAAAGAATATTTGAAATTGTATTCATTTAAAAATGAAGCAGACAGTGACAAAGATTATTTTTATATTACTAATTCATTTGCAATAGCTGATTCATTGGTTTATCCCTTGTTTTTAGCACCAATAAAAAAAGTGGATAGTATAGAATGTATTTATGAAAAATATTTTTTGGTAAATCATTTTGTAGATATGTATACTAATATCAGAATGCTTTATAATAAACCAATTACTCAAAGTTCAATTAGAAATTACTTTTATGATCTTATAAGAGAAACAAGGAATAGAGATATTGATGATTTAAAAAATATTTTTCAAAAAGAAATTGACAAACTCAAAGAACTTAAAGGAAGTTTACAGAATTTTCATGTTGATAATTGGGGGTATTATCATTACTTATTTGCAAGAATTATTTATTCTTTAGATAATGTTAGGAATGAATATAAATTTAATGAAATTTTACGAAGTAGAAAACAAAGCTCGTATGTTTTAATTCAAATATTTAGGCATGATGAATTGGAAAAATATGATGATTATGGGGTTACTAATATCGAAAATACTATTGGTAATTATTGTTTGATTAGAAGATATGACTTAGAAGAATTTTCAAATAAACAAACTAGATATAAATTATCCTTTTTAAATAAAAGAAATTACTTCCCTGAAATTGATGATAAAGATTTTATTAGAGATATAGAGTTGTTCGATTTTATTGATTATAGAAATCGTATTCTCAATTCTATTATTTCAAATATATGGGTTTAATTAAATAAACCCTATTTTAGCATAAAATAATCCAATGAAGAAGATTCTACACTTATTTTTTGCTTTTTGCGTAGTTTATACATCGGCACAGGGGAAAAGGTTTTTTGAAGACGGTGAAGCACAGCTCAAAAACCCGGTTGAAAAAATCAATTTAACATTTGCAAATAATCTGCCTTTTGTAAAGGTGAGCATTAACGGGAAACCGTATAATTTCCTATTCGATTCGGGAGCTCCTACCGTGATTTCCAATGCTATTTATACAGAATTGGGCCTGGAAAAAAAGCATAGAAGTAAAGTAAAAGATTCTCAGAAAAACAAACAGGAACAGATCTTTACCCAGCTTCCGGAAATGACCATTGACAATGTAGTCTTCAAGAATATCGGAGCTATTGTGATCGATTTAAATAATTCAGAACTGAGATGCTTTAAAATCGATGGGATTATCGGAGCCAATCAGATGGCTAAGCTGTTCTGGAGAATCAACTACTCTGAAAATTCACTGGAAGCCACTAAAGACTTATCCCGTTTTGATCTCAATAGCTATGAAACCATTATTCCATTTGATTTTAAGGACCAGAAAACTCCTATTGTGGAAATGAAAATCGCAGGGCAGAAGGCAGATCTTATTTTTGATACCGGATTTACGGGAAGGATCAGGATCACGGAAAAGAACTATATGCCATCTTCTACCACTCAAAGCATTGAAACTTATGGTGTGAATGCAGTGGGGGCTTACGGAACAGGAAAACCTGAAACCAACCATATTTTCAAAACCAATGAAGTTCTCTTAGGAAATGCCAAGTTTGCCAATGAAGTAGTGATGACCGGGAGTTCCGATATCATCGGAAATGAATTTTTTCAGAATTTCTCTTTCATTATGGACTGGAAGAATAAGAAAATTTATATGAAGCGTATTAAAGATATGGATGCTAAGATTGAGTCCTTCGGATTCGGATACCGTTTCATTGAAGGGAAAGCCGAAATTTCCTATGTTTTCAAGGAAGACAATTTCCCGGTTCAGATAGGGGACTCCATCATCAGCATCAATAATGTGAAGCTGGACAATTTAGATAAAGAGTCTTCATGTCATTATTTCATCAACAGGGTGGAGAAAGAGGCCAAAACCATTGATATGAAAGTGAAAAGAGACGGAAATATTTTGGATATCAAGCTTGATAAAAAAGAATACCTGAAATAATGCGGAAAAAAAGAATTTGAGCTTTTACTTTATTATATTCCGTGAGTCAGCCAGCGCGGTATTGCCAGATAAGATAAAAAGACCATCCCACTGGGATGGTCTTTAATAATATTAAAATATGTTATGAGTGTTCCTTTTGTCAAAGACTTCTACATCATGCGGCAAGCTGATATTCCAATAAAACAATAACAACCTGCCGTGTTCTGATGTAGCCTTGAAATCTAAAAAATAGAATTTTCCGTCATTTGTGTTGTAGTTACTATGGAACCACTTTTATGCCAAGTTCAGTCACTTTTTTTGAGTCCGACAAATTATTGAAATGTAATATTTTCTATAAATAAAGCTTGTTTTAAAATATTTGCAAGAATTGCTCCTAACTGATTTTGAATATTTTCAAAATTCTAAATGGAAAATGAAAAAAATAAACACCTGAACATCTGTTGTTTTTTTTTTAATATCGACATTGTTCTATAAATCAATAGATTAAATTCTACACATAAAAGACTCGGGACCGCCTTGAAAAGGCGGTCCCGAGTCTTTTACCAGTTTTTATCGATCATATAAATCAACTGAGTCATTACAACAGCACCCAGAAGCAATTCCCGTCGATTGACTTTTTCAAAAGTGTCTTCCTCGGTGTGATGGATATCAAAATATCTTTGCGGGTCAGGAACCAGTTCTGCGGTAGGAACGCCCATATCACGCAGCGGATAAATATCTGCTCCGGAATATCTTCCGTCGAAATTATAAACTCCATAAGGAAGGAACAGGTTAACCCAACTTTTAATCTGGTTGATTTTCTGGTCCTCCATTTCAAGTGAAATTCCTCGTGGTGAAAAACCTCCGGCATCGGATTCTATGGCAAAAAGATGTTTTTCACCCTTTTCTTTTACTGTTTTTCCGTACTGTAATCCGCCCTTAAGTCCGTTTTCTTCATTGGCAAAGCAAACCACTCTGATGGTGTGATTATTTTTAAGGCCTAGTTTCTTGAATGTTCTCAACACCTCAATACTCTGAACAATTCCGGCTCCGTCATCATGTGCACCTTCACCCACATCCCAGGAATCTAAATGTCCGCCAACGACAATGACGCTTTTATCTTTTTTGCCGGTAATTTCACCGATTACGGAGTGGGAGAGCTTTTCCCCTTTCATCCCACAATTGGAATTCAGCTTAGCCGTCACTTTCTGATTGTTCAAAAGCTTTTCAAGTTCATCCGCAGTTGTATTTCCAATTGCTACGGCAGGAACTTTTGCCACATCATCATCGTATTTCATAGCACCTGTATGAGGAACATCATCAAATGCAGAAGATAAGGAACGGATGATGGCAAATTTGCCCCCTTTCTTTGCCGTTAAGGAAGCCGCAGTTCTTCTATACACGCCGGCATCACGATAGCCCAGAAAGGTCTGTACATACCCTTGATTGAATGGATGGTTGAAGAAAACGATCTTTCCTTTCACTTTTTCGGCAGGAAGCTGATCATATTCCTCCAAAGATTTCACCATGATGATCTCTCCGGAAACATCTTTTCCCCCTGTTCCTTCGGAATTTCCAAGAGAGAGCATTTTTAAGCTTTTCCATTTTCCGTTGGAGGTCTGGATATGAAGAGATTCTTTTCCTCTTTCCCAGACCGGGATCATCACTTCCTGAAGCCACACCTTGTCAGCACCGGCTTCACGAAGCTTCTGTGCTGCCCATTGAACTGATTTATCATAGGCTGCAGAACCGCTCAGGCGATGGCCTATATTTTTAGTTAAATCTTTAAGTTCCGCATATCCTTTTCCGTTATTGAGAATTTCTAACGAAATTTTGCTGAACTGTATCGAGTCTTCTTTAGCCTGGCCGGATACAGCCATACTGAGAAGCAATAATGAAGTACTTAATAACTTTTTCATATTAATTTTACCAATTACTATCAATCATGAAAATCATTTGTGTCATGGCTACAGCGCCCAATAAAAGCTCTCTTTTGTTGACCTTGTCAAAAGTATCTTCCACAGAGTGGTGATAATCGAAATACCGTTGAGTGTCCACAACAAGTTCAGCTAAAGGAATATCCAGCTTTTTTAAAGGGGAGATATCCTGGATCGCTTCTGTCTGTTCAAAATCATAAACCCCGTAGGGAAGGAAATACTGTTTCCAGGCGAAAACCAGTTTTCTTCTCTGTGGAGCCATATCTAATGAAAATCCGCGTGGAGAATAGCCTCCTGCATCGGTCCCCAAAGCGAAAATATGTTTTTCTTCTCTCTTTTTAACGTAGGCAGCATACATATCACGTCCTTGTCCGCCATTTTCACTGTTGGCGTATAAAACCACCCGGATCGTGTGGTTGTTTTCGTAGCCGAGAGCTTTCAGCGTTCTCAATACTTCAATACACTGAACAACCCCTGTTCCGTCATCAATGGCCCCTTCTCCGAAATCCCATGAATCCAGCTGAGCTCCCAAAACAATCACTTTGGAATCTTTTTTACCCTGGATTTCAGCAATAATGTTGGGATTGGTTATTTCACCCTTTGATTCGGCTGTCATGTTGATCTTGGCGGTAACTTTTTGTTTTTTCAATGCTTTTTCAAGCTCATCTGCGGATCTTACGCCAATTGATAAAGCCGGAATTCTCGCTTTATCATCCGGTTCATAATAGATCATTTTCGCATGAGGCGTATCATTGGTAGCGGTTGTTAATGATCTTATGATTAATGCTTTTGCACCTGTTTTGGCAATGACGGAAGCGGAAATTAATTTTGATTTTGCAGCCTGTAAATATGAATCACTGGTATTGATGATTTTCGGATCCATCGGAAGATTAACGAAAACAATTTTGTCCTTTAATTGCCCTATAGACATTTGGTTCAATTCGGTAGTGGAATTGATCAAAACAACTTCACCAATTAGGTCTTTTCCGCCCGTCCCTTCCGAGTTCCCGAAAGAAAGCATTCTGATGCTTTTCCATTCTCCATTACCAGCTTTTATTTGCAAAGATTCCCTTCCTCTTACCCAAACCGGAGCTTTGGCTTCCTGTCTCCAGATCATTTCAATCCCGATTTCCTTGAACTTTTTTTCTGCCCATTCTACAGCTTTCATATAATCGGGGGTCGCACTAAAACGGGATCCAATACTTTTCGTTAATTCTCCGAGCTGGTCATAGGCCTTCCCGTTGGTCATGATCTCATCGGATATTCTTTTGAATTCTTCGTGATAATTGAATTTAGCGACAGGGGCGGTTATTTTTTTTTGCGGTTTTTTTTGAGAAAATAAAAATCCACCCAAAAAGAGTGGAAGTATCAGAATGAATATTTTTTTCATTTTTTATTTACCTTTTCTTTTCCGTGTATAAAAGTAAAGAAAAAATAGGAATTTATCAGGCTTTCATGTCATACATTAACAAAGCTGTAATCAATTTAGGTTCAATAAAAGTACATTTTGGCGGCATGCTCAGTTTCTGATCGGAAATTTTGATCATATCATTGAAGCTTACGGGATAAATTCCGAAGCCTACTTTGCCCTCACCATTATCAATATTTTCCTTTAAAAGATTAATTCCGGCAATGGTAGAATTTCCTTTTACATAGGAAATCTTTTCAGAGCTGTCCGGATCTTCAATTTTCAGGATATTCTTGAAAATATATTTATCCAGAAGATGGTGATCCAGGTTATCCAGAGACATTTCCGGAGAACGAAGATCATGCTTTACGTGAAGAGAATAGAACTTCCCGTCCATATACATCGAAATATGGAATTTCTGTGAAGGGAAATACGGTGTTTCGCCTTTCTCGTGGATTAAGAAATATTGTTCAAGCTGTTTTAAAAAATTTTCAGTCGACAATCCGTTTAAATCCGTCACAATTCTGTTATAATCATGGATTTTGATCGATTGGTTGGAAACGATGAAACTATACACAAAATTATACGGTTCCGTACCGTTGTGTCTTTTGTTTTTCTCTTTCTGGTGTTTGGCATTCAAAGCAGTGGAACCGATTCTGTGATGCCCGTCTGCAATGTAAAAAGAATCGATCTGGTCGATAACTTCCTTAAACTGCTGCAATTTCAAACGATTGTCAATTCTCCAGATCTTATGCCTGATTCCTTTTGAATCCACATGATTGAAAATCGGAACATTTTTCTCCTCATGGTTCATCAGCAATTCAATTTTTGAATTGGCAGGGTAGGTAAGAAGCACAGGTTCGGCCTGTAAGTTTACTTTTTCCAGGTAATGAGCCAGTTTCTCTTTTTTCTGAGGAATGGTACTTTCATGTCTTTTGATCTTTCCGTTCCAGAAATCCTCAATGCTTGCCAAACCAAGCAATCCCCTGAAAACCTGTTTGTTGGGATAGATCTGCTCATAAAGATAATAAGCTGAATTGTCCTGAACCAGTTTCTTGTCATCCAGGAGTTCTTCAAAAGTAGAACGGATTTTCCTTAAATTCCGGTCAATATCTTTAGATTTACTTACAACATAAGGTTTGATCATGTGGATGTAAGTATCTTCAACTTGAGCTTTTTCCGCAATTTCTTCCTGCGTGAAATTATCCAGAGGATGAGTAGGGAAAGTGCTCTCAAGGTCTTTATGAGGTCTTATTCCGCGAAAAGGTTTAAAAACAGGCATATTTTATTGTATAGTTTCTTTTTTTAGCTTAATGATTTGTTCTGCAAGTTCAATCCCGATTTTTTCCTGTGCATCCACCGTATTTCCTCCTACGTGTGGAGAAAGAGACAGGGAAGGGTTCATTAATAACGGGAGTTCCGGCGTCGGTTCGTTTTCAAAAACGTCCAAAGCGGCTCCCATTACTTTTCCGGACTCAATAAAATCGAGCAGGGTCACTTCATTAATTACTCCTCCTCTTGCAGTATTTACAATATAAACACCGTCTTTCATTTTTTCAAACTGAGGCGTGTCTATAATATATTCATTAGTTTTCGGTGTATTGATGCTGATGAAATCCGCGTCTTTAAGGAATTCATCCGTATCATTGGTCGATGTTATTTCAAAGTTCACGGTCTGCCCGTCAAAAAAACTTAATGTAACAACTTCTGTTCTGGGCTTTCTGGTCAGAACTTTTACCTTCATTCCCAATGCAATACCCATTTTTACCACTTCCTGTCCTATGCTTCCGAAACCAATAACTCCCAATGTTTTTCCTGAAAGCTCATACGCATTAGTGAATGATTTTTTCAGGGCATTAAAATGCGTTTCTCCTTCCAACGGCATTAATCTGTTCGATTCATGAAGGAATCTGGCCAGTGAAAAGAAGTGGGCAAAAACCAGCTCTGCAACCGATTTTGAAGATGCAGTTGGAGTATTGATCACTTTGATTCCTTTGCTTTTGGCATATTCCACATCTATATTATCCATCCCGATTCCGCCCCTTCCGATGATGGAAAGTCCGGGACAGGCATCAATCACATCCTGTTTTACTTTGGTGGCACTTCTTACCAGAAGAACATCCACATTATTTTCATTGATAAAATTAATCACATGATCTTGGGCAACACGGTTGTCCAGAACTTCTATTCCTGCTTCTTTTAAAGCCTGTTCTCCTGCTTTAGAGATTCCATCGTTAGCTAAAACTTTCATGGTTTTATTTGATTTAAAGATTAAAAAATTAAAATATTTTAAAAATTCTAAATCGGGTCGCAAATTAAGAAAATTTAAAATAGTGATAACAATCTTTTAATCTTTGAATTTTTAATCTTTAAATTACTTTATTGATCTCATAACATCTACCAAAACCTGAACACTTTCAATCGGTAAAGCATTGTATAAACTTGCTCTGTATCCGCCTAAGCTTCTGTGTCCATTCAAACCACTGATTCCGGCGGCTTTCCACGCATTATCAAATTCTTCTTTCTTACTTTCATCCGTAATTTTGAAAGAAACATTCATTAAAGAACGGTCTTCCTTCACACAGAAAGTCTCGAATAAAGGATTGCTGTCGATCTCATCATATAAAAGCTTTGCTTTGGCTTCGTTTCTTTGTTCAGCAGCTGCAATTCCTCCGTTTCTTTCCAAGTGCTGAAGCGTTAGTAAAGAAGCATACACCGGGAAAACAGGTGGCGTATTGTACATAGATTCTTTAGCAATATGTTGGGAATAGTCTAGCATGGATAGCATATTTTCTCTTCCTGTTTTTCCAAGGATCTCTTTTTTAATGACTACTAAAGTGACTCCTGCAGGACCCATATTTTTCTGAGCTCCTGCATAGATCAGGTCGAATTTAGAGAAATCCAGCTGTCTTGAGAAAATATCAGAACTCATATCACAAACCATTAAGGTATCCACTTCAGGGAAGGTTTTCATTTGAGTTCCGTAAATTGTATTATTGGAAGTACAGTGAAAATAATCATATTCTGAAGATACGGTATAATCTTTCGGAATATAAGAATAGTTAGCTTCCTTGGAAGAACCCACTACATCTACTGTTCCTAGTTTTTTAGCTTCTTTGATGGCTCCTGCCGCCCATGTTCCCGTATCTAAATAAGCAGCTTTACCGTCAACTTTCAACAGGTTGTAAGGTACCATGGCAAATTGCAGGCTTGCTCCGCCACCTAAATACAAAACTTCATAGTCATCACCAAGATTCATCAGTCTTTTTACAATTGCACGCGCTTCGTCCATTACAGGAACGAAATCTTTACTTCTGTGAGAAATTTCCAGAAGGGATAAGCCAATACCGTTGAAGTCCAGAATAGCTTCTGCTGATTTTTCAAACACTTCTTGTGGTAAAATACACGGACCCGCGCTAAAATTGTGTTTTTTGCTCATATTAATTTTGTTTTTTACAGGGACTTCCGAACCTGTGATTTCATTTATTTTATTTGATCAGATTTATCTAAAATTAAAAAAACCGTCTCATACTGGATGAGACGGCGTATATTATTCACCGTGTAAGAATGCTTTTTTATTAAGTAAAGCTTCTTCAGACTCTACATGGTCTTCATCTGGCACACAGCAGTCTACCGGGCAAACGGCTGCACACTGCGGCTCTTCGTGGAAGCCTTTGCATTCCGTACATTTATCTGTTACAATGAAATATACATCGTCATTTACAGGTTCCTGAGGCGCATCTGCATCTATCGTTAATCCTGACGGTAATGTTACAGTGCCTTTCAATTCGGTACCATCAGAAGCTTTCCAATCTACGGCTCCTTCATATATGGCATTATTCGGGCATTCCGGTTCGCAGGCTCCACAATTAATGCATTCATCAGTTATTTTAATAGCCATCGCTAATTTTTTTTAAATTTGCACAAAATTACAAAATATTCCCCAATTTTAAAGTAATTATGAGTATTGAAAATAGAGTTTTAGGACTTTCTAAGCTAAGTGAATATATTAAAGCGTTTTTATCAAAAAATCAGAATGATTATGATGAAAGTGATCTTGAATTTGAATTATTGATGAAAAAGTCTGAAATAGAGAACCCGTGGTTCACAATCGAGAACCAGAAATTTGCTTTGGCGCAATGGGCTGATCTGCTGACGGAAGAAAATGTAATGAATTGGCTTAAAAAATATTCAGCGGCTGCAACTTCAAAAAGAGTGGGACTGATCTTGGCAGGGAATATTCCTTTGGTAGGATTTCACGATGTGATTTCCGTTATTCTGAGCAATCATATTCCTATAATCAAATTGTCCTCAAAAGATAAATATATGATTCCTTTCCTGCTGAAAAAATGGAATGAATTGTCCGGAAACGAAATTGAATTTGAGTTTGTAGAAAAACTGGAGAATTTTGATGCGGTTATCGCAACAGGAAGCAATAATACGGCAAGATACCTTGAATATTATTTCAAAGACCGATTAAACATCATCCGTAAAAACAGAACATCGGTTGCTATATTAAAAGGTGACGAAACAGAAGAGGAATTGCAGCTTTTGGCAAAGGATATCTTCCAGTATTTCGGATTGGGCTGCAGAAATGTAACCAGAATCTTTATTCCGCAGGATTTTGTGATCGACAGGCTGTTTGAAAATTTCCTGGGATTCCAGGATATCATCAATCATAATAAATATGCGAACAACTATGATTATAACAGGGCGGTTTACCTCTTGAATCAGGAAAAGTTCTGGGATAACAACTTTGTGATGCTGAAAGAGGATGATAAGCTGTTCAGTCCGCTTTCTGTGATCAATTTCAGCAGATATGAATCTTTAGAGGATGTGAAGAAATTTTTAACGGAAAATGAAGAGAATATTCAATGTGTCGTAGCAAAAGATGAATTAGGATTGAATTCCATTTCGTTTGGTGAAGCCCAATGCCCGGGATTAGACACGTATGCGGATAATGTGGATACGATGAAATTTCTGGAGGTTGTGTAATTTAATTTGATATATTTAAAGAAAAAATAAAACTATGATGACAGACATTTTAGTGGCCCATTCTTCAGAGGTTGAAAAGGCAGATTTTTATAAAAAAGTGTATTTGCATGTTGCATTGGCGGTTCTTGCCTTTATTGGAGTTGAGACTGTTTTAATCAATATTGTGCCGGTTGAAATTATCAGCCTAATGTTTGCACAGAAATATACCTGGTTGCTGATCATTGGTGTATTCTGGTTAGCTTCTATTCTGGCGAATAAATGGTCTCTGTCACAAAGCAGATCAACACAATATATGGGATTAGGATTTTATATTCTATTAGAAGCAGTGATCTTCCTGCCGTTACTTTATATTGCTGTCGGATATTCAGGTGGAGGAACCATGATCTTTCAGGCTGCCATGTTAACTATTGCCATGTTTGCAGGTTTATCAGCAGTAGCATTCACTTCTAAGAAAGATTTTTCATTCCTGAGAAACATTATTATTATCGGAGGCTTTATTTCTATAGGATTAATTGTTGCCGGAGCTATTTTCGGATTTAATCTTGGCCTTTGGTTTTCCGTAGGAATGGTGATCCTGGCTTCTGCAAGTATTCTGTACGAAACCAATAAACTTAAAGATACATATACAACAGGACAATATGTGGGAGCTTCTTTGCAGCTTTTTGCATCTATCATGTTGTTATTCTGGTATATCTTAAGAATTTTGATGAGCAGAAGAAGTTAATTGAATTGTAGGAAAGTTAATACATTATAAGTCCTGGTGATTTTTCATCAGGATTTTTTATTTACCTTTTTTTGTTATTGTTTTAACGCAAAGGAATAATGAGAACTGTAAAATGTAAGTGAGCAAAGGATTAAATCAATAAATTGATTTTTAAGAAGCTGGCTTCATCAGCGACAGAGTCGCTATTCTTTGCTTTCTTTTAATAAAATGTTTTGTGATAAAACTTTGCGTTAAATAGGGGTAGTTACAAAGCTTATAAGAAGAGAAGAGGTGTATAACCCAAAAAATCCTGATGTTTTCCATCGGGATTTTTATTGTAAGAATGGGTATTCTTAGAATTTTTTAATGCTTAAATTTTTCAATCTTTTAATTGTTATAAGCTATTATTTATCAATAGATCCTAAAACCTTCTGAGCGAAAGAGTTCAAAGCATCTTTTTCACTCATTCCGTTTTGAACGTTGGCATGAACCTCCAATGCTCCGCAGATGTTGGTGATCAATTCTCCCGCAACATTCAGGTCTTCTTCGCTGGTTCCTCTGAATTCGCTGAAGCTTTCTAAAACTTCTAATGTCTTTTCAAGGTTTTCAGGAGTCTGGTTTTGATAAAACTGTCTGATAATTGGTAATTTCATTGCTTTAAATTACTTTAATTCATTAAATAAGTTAATTAAACTTTCAGCCTGGTTAGATTGAACCTGGTTCACTAATTCTCCGTTTTTGAAAATTGCAAAAGTAGGTAAGTTGTCTACTTTAGCCAGTTTTCTGCTTTCAGGTAATTTTTCCGCATCTACGTATAAGAAAGGGATCTCATCGTTTTCAGAGGCTAGCTTTTTGAATTTAGGTTTCATGATTCTACAGTTTCCGCACCATGTTGCTCCGTACTGTACAACCACTTTTTCATTATCGCTTACAATACTTTGCAGCGTATCTTCTGTTAATTCTGTGTACATGATAATAATTTGAAAATTTGTGAATTTGAGAATGCGTTAATGAGCAAACTGAATATCAAAATCTGAATGTTTATTCTTTGCCATTTACGCGTACGATATAGATAGAAAATGAGATAATTCTTATAAATCCTGAGATTAATTTTCAAATTATCTCATTTTCAAATTAGCACATTATATTAGTTCTTAGCTAAATATTCTGCTGTAGAGTTTCTGTCAGCTTTCATTGCTTCTTTTCCTTCTTCCCAGTTGGCAGGGCAAACTTCTCCGTGCTTCTGAACGTGAGTATAAGCGTCAATCAGTCTTAAATATTCTTTTACGTTTCTTCCAAGAGGCATGTCGTTTACAGACTCGTGGAAAATTTTTCCTGTCTCGTCAATTAGATACGTTGCTCTGTACGTTACGTTAGAACCTGTGAAAGTTTCTTCTCCATCCTCATTGTATTCGAAATCCTGATCAACAATTCCTAAGATATTAGCTAATTGTCTGTGAGTGTCAGCTAAAAGCGGATAAGTTACTCCTTCAATACCTCCATTTTCTTTTGCGGTGTTTAACCATGCAAAGTGAACTTCGTTGGTATCGCAAGAGGCTCCGATTACTTTAGTGTTTCTTTTTTCGAACTCACCTAAAGCATCCTGGAACGCGTGAAGCTCAGTCGGGCAAACGAAAGTGAAATCTTTCGGGTACCAGAACAAAAGAACTTTTTGCTGATTCGCTGTAGTTTCTTCAAAGATGTTGATTCTAAGATCATCACCCATTTCAGACATGGCATCAATGGTTACATTCGGGAATTTTTTTCCTACTAAAGACATAATTTTCTTGTTTTTATATTTTAAATTTTCTGGTGCAAATATATAAACATTTCATCTATCGAACAAATTGATTTTGATAAATAAAATCTATAATTGTTTTTGATCGGGAAGTAAAGAAAAAAGCCCTGAATCCAGGGCTTTTAGTTATTTTTAGTAACCGAATATTTCATTCAGACTGAGTTTTTTCACCTCGCCTAATTTCTGCATGTCGGCTTCTTTTACTTTATCCTGTGAAGCTACGAGACAATAGGTGAAATTCTTGCCTTTCATTTCCTTGTCGTGGAAACTGTTAATGTCTGTAAAGGTCAATTTTGGAGCTTGTTCATAGATATTTTTTCTCATATCTATCGTATTACCGAGTTTTTGGGCTCTTAAATACGTGAAGATAATGCCGTCCTGAGTAATTCTTTCGGCTGCAATTGATTTCTTCAATCCGCTTTTTGCTGTTTCAAATAATTGATCAGACTTGGGAAGCGTCGTTAAAAGCTCGTTCATTGCTATGGTAGACTCATTGAATTTATCTGCCTGGGTTCCTACATAAGCCATAATTATATCCTTATCTTCTTTTTTGCTCGGAAGCGAGAAATAAGAATAGGTAGAATAGGCCAAAGCTTTAGATTCTCTGATGGTCTGGAATACGATAGAACCCATTCCGCCCCCGAAATAATTATTGAATAAGCTTACGGTAGGCGTAATGCCTGAATTGTATTTTTCGCCGTTTCTTACCCAGAAAATTTCAGCCTGAACCATGTCATAGTGTGCAAACAATACTTTATTCTTATCAGTAGGAATTTGAGTAAATGTTTTGGATTTCGGCATATCTTTTAAGGTAGCCGGAAGCTTATGGACCGGAGTCAAAGAAGCGACTACTTCGTTCCCTGATTTCGGACCGTAATATAATACCTTATGCTTATGGTTGAATAGATCATGAAGTACATTCACCAGATCTTCAGCTTTTAAAGCATCCAGTTCGGCATCACTTAAAACATTATTGAATGGGTTTTGAGGACCGTACTGTGCATAACTTCTCAATCCGGACATGATCGATCCTTTGTTCTGTTTGGCGTTGGTTCTGGATTTTTTTAGTCTTGCTTTATAGGCATCCAATGCTTTCTGATCCGGCTGACAGTTTTTAATTAAATCTTCGAATAAAGCGATTGTTTTATCAAAACTTTCATTTAAACCTTCTAAAGAAACATACGTTTCTTCATTTCCCGCACTTACGCTAAAGCTTGAAGCAAGCTTGTAGAATTCTTTGCTGATGGCTTCTGAAGATTTGTCTTTCGTTCCTAGATACTGAAGGTATTCCGCTGCCAAAGGAAGAATTTTGTTATTCCATTTTCCGGCATCGAAATAATAATACATTCTGAAGAGCTCATTATCCGTATTCTTTACAGAAAGAACGTCTAGACTTCCCAGTTTATTTTTGGCGATGTCTTTATCAAAGTTCAACCAAACAGGAGAGATGGCTTCTTCCGGCATTTTTTCAATATTCTTTAAGAATTCTGACTGGTCTTCTCTGTTGACGGAAACAGGAGTAATCGCAGGCTTGTCAACTTTTACGATGTTTTTATCTTCTCCTTTTCTTTTGTAAACAGCAACGTAATTATTATCCTGAAGATATTTGGACGCAAATTCCATAATATCCTTTTTGGTAAGCTTGGAAATCTCATCCACGTATCCTAAAGTCGCCTGATGGTCAACCTCAGAAGTAAATTCATCCATTAGAGATTCCGCTCTGGAAGTGTATTTCTCATATTTCTGGATCACATTTTTCTTTTCGTTGTTTACAATGGACTGGATTAGATCATCAGAAAATTCCCCTTTTCTCAGTTTATCGATTTCCTGAAGCAGTAAGCCTTTCACTTCATCCAAAGACTGTCCTTCTGTAGGATTTCCCTGCAATAAAAGAACTGAGTAGTCTTTCAGAACATAAGGAAAAGCATAAGCGCCCAATAATTTCTGTTTCTTTACGAGATCAAGATCGATAAGTCCGGCTTGTCCGTTGGTCAGCATGCTTCCGATCAGATTCAGCAGTCTGGCGTCTTTGGTAGTGGCTCCCGGGAATCTGAAACCAATCGTGATGTTTTCAGGATTCGGACCGTACACTTCTCTTGTGATAGGGGCAGTGATTGGTTTTTCCTGCGCTACTTTGTATTCAGGAACAGGCTTAGCTTTCATATAAGAAAAAGCCCTGTCGATCTTAGCGATCATCTCGTCAGGATTAAAATCTCCGGACATGATCACTCCCATATTATTAGGAACGTAATAATTGTTATAGTATTCACGGATTGCTTTTAAAGAAGGGTTCTTCAAATGTTCCACCGTTCCAATAGTGGTTTGTTTTCCATAATTGTTATTCGGGAAAATGGCAGCAAACATCGCTTCATATACTTTTCTAGGGTCATTATCCAATCCTCTGTTCTTTTCTTCATATACTGCTTCCAGCTCCGTATGGAAAAGCCTTAAAACGGGCTCTCTGAACCTTTCAGCCTGAACGGCAAGGAATTTATCGGCAACATTGGCAGGAATATCTTCCGTGTATACCGTTTGTTCGAAAGAAGTGAAAGCATTGGTTCCATCGGCACCCATTCCGGAAAGCATTTTATCATATTCGTTTGCAATGGCAAACTTGGAGGCTTCACCGGAAACTTTATCAATCTCCTTATAGATTTCCTTTCTCTTCGCTTCGTCTTTGGTTTGATTATATTTTTCATACAATGCATCAATCTGATCCAAAAGCGGTTTTTCTTTCGCCCAATCCTTAGAACCGAACTTATCTGTCCCTTTGAAAAGCATATGCTCTAAATAATGAGCAAGACCGGTGTGATCCGAAGGGTCGGTTTTACTTCCCGCTTTAGTCGCAATAAAAGTCTGGATTCTCGGATCCTTCTTTGTAGGACTTAAAATAACCGTTAAGCCATTTTTAAGCTTATAATATCTTGCAGAAGTAGGGTCATTCGTTACATATTTGTAAGGATATCCGTTGGAAGTGGCTTCTTTCCATTGGAAATCCTGCCCGTAAGCATAGCCGGTGAAACTTGCTGCGGCAATACTTGTTACAATAGTGATTCTCTTTAAAAGGTTCATTGTGATTCGTTATGTTTTTTAATTAAATTTTTCAAGTAATTCTTTAATTCTTCTCATCGCTTCTCTTAAATCTTCTTCCGAAGCAGCATAAGAGAATCTGATACATTCCGGGCTTCCGAAAGAAACTCCGCCTACAGATCCTACATGGGCATGATCCAGTAAGAACATCGCAAAGTCATCAGAATTTTTTATCTCAGTACCGTCTAAGGTTTTACCGATATAATGGGAAATATCCGGGAAGAAATAGAAAGCAGCCTTCGGAAGCAATACCTTAAAGCCCGGAATTTCTTTAATCATTTCATACATAAGATCTCTTCTTTTCCGGAAGGCGTCAATCATGTATTTATATTCCGATGGATCTGTTTTTAAAGCGGTAATGGAGGCTCTTTGAGCCATCGTGTTGGCTCCGCTGGTCATTTGTCCCTGAACTTTTTCGCAAGCTTTGGCCAACCATTCCGGACACGCAGAATACCCGATTCTCCAACCTGTCATGGCGAAAGCTTTAGACATTCCATTGATAACGGCTGTCTGTTCATATACTTCCGGAAACTGAGCGATGGAAGTGGTTTTAGTTTCATAATTGATGAATTCATAGATCTCATCGGAAATTATGGTCACATGCGGATATTTGGCAACCACTCTGGCGATAGACTTTAATTCGTCATACGTGTAATATCCTCCGGAAGGATTGCAGGGTGAGCTGAAAAGGATCGCTTTTGTTTTATCGGTAATAGCTTCTTCCAGCTGTTCTGCCGTTACTTTAAAATCAGTAACATAAGAAGTTGGAAGCATAACGGATGTTCCGCCCATCATTTTCACCATTTCATCATAACTTACCCAATAAGGAGCAGGAAGCAAAACTTCATCACCATCATTGATGATGGCAGCCAACACATTTAAAATAGCCTGTTTGGCGCCATTGGACACACAGATCTGAGTAGGTTTGTAGTCAAGATTATTATCTCTTTTTAGTTTATAGGCAACGGCTTCACGAAGCTCTAAAAATCCCGGAACAGGAGAGTAGTGGCTGTAATTTTGATTAATGGCATCAAAAGCTGCCTGTTTGATATTATCCGGAACATCGAAATCCGGCTCACCGAGAGTTAAACTGATAACGTCTATTCCATTGGCTTTCATTTCTCTAACCTTATTAGACATTACAAAAGTTTGCGAGTAACCTAGTCTTTTTACTCTATCTGAAAGTTTGTCCATGTATTTTTTTGAATTTGAACAAATATAGATAAAAACTTAATCTGAAATAGAATGTGAACCGGAAAAAATAGCTTTCCAACGTACAGTTTTTCGTATATTTAAAATCCTTTAGTTTAAAAATAGCCGGTTATGAAATATCTTCTTTTTTTATGGTTTATTCCCTGTACGATGTTTTCCCAGGTACGCTCGAAAGATGATGAGATCAAAAAGTATGTTTCCGAAGTGAATTCAGACTCTTTACAATCTTATATCAAGAAACTTGTGAGCTTTAATACAAGACACACTTTAAGTCTTACAGATGATCCGGATAAAGGAATAGGAGCGGCCAGAAATTGGGTACTTTCAAAATTCAGAACCTACGCAAAAAACTCCGGCGGAAGAATGGAAGTATATCTGCAGCAGCAAGATATTCAAGCAGATGGTAAACGTGTGGATCAGGTGACTAATCTGGGAAATCCCATTGCCTTTCTGAAAGGAACAGACCCGAATGATAAAAGAGTTTTCCTGATTTCCGGACATTTAGATTCCCGCGTTACTGATGTGATGAACAGGGCTTCTTTTGCACCGGGAGCGAATGATGATGGGAGTGGAGTGAGTGCGGTAATAGAAGCGGCAAGGATTTTAAGCAAATCTTCTTTTCCTGCATCTGTTATTTTCGTAGCATTTTCAGGAGAAGAACAGTCATTATTGGGATCTAAAATGTTGACGGAAAAAGCTAAAAAAGAAAATTGGCAAATAGAAGCTGTTTTGAATAATGATATGATCGGGAATACCAAGGCCGGAGAAACCAATGAGGTCAATGACCGTGTGCTTCGGGTTTTCAGTGAAGGATTGCCTTATACGGAACTGGATAAGAAAGCGATGAGTATAAGAAACCTGGGACTTGAAAACGATGGTGATTCGAGGCAATTAGCCCGTTATATTAAAGAAGTCGGAGAAAAATATGTAAAAAATATTGAAGTTAAACTGATCTATAGAAATGACAGGTTTTTACGCGGTGGAGATCATTCAAGCTTTGTAAATAATGGATTTCCTTCCGTAAGGCTTACCGAATATTATGAGAACTATGATCATCAGCATCAGGATGTGAGAACCGAAAACGGTAAACAGTACGGTGATCTTATTGAGTTTATAGATTTTAATTACCTGAAAAAAAATACTGCCGTTAATATCGCTACACTGGCAAGTCTCGCCAAATCCACTCCGAAACCGGAAAAAGTGGAAGTGGAAGTAAAGGAACTCACCAATTCTACGACATTGCATTGGGAGAAGCCCAAAACAGGAAAACCTGTCGGGTATGTTGTATTGGTAAGGGAAACCGATAGTCCGGTGTGGCAAAAAAAGATATTTACAAAAGACGTTTCCCTGAAGATTCCGCTTTCAAAAGACAATTATATTTTTGCGGTACAGAGTGTGAATGAGACTGGGAATGCAAGTTTACCCGTAATTCCAAGTATCGCCAGGTAAGACTATTTCGTCGGTTCGAGTTGAAATTATTCATCATAAAAATGAGGGATAATTTTGTATCGAGAACTTTATAATCAATATTTCGGAACTGTTTAAACTTCTCGATACGATTTTTTACAAAAATCTACTCGAAGTGACGATATAAAACTGTGAAATAAAACTTATTTTTGTGGTTTATAATATTTCACATGTCTACATCGTTACTATTAAAATACTTTCCGGATCTTACAGAAAATCAGATAGAACAGTTTGCAAAACTAGAGAAGCTTTATCATGAATGGAATGAAAAAATCAACGTGATTTCCAGAAAAGATATGGAATCCCTGTATGAAAAACACATTCTGCACTCTCTGGGAATTGCGAAAATAATGGAATTTGCACCAGGAACAAAAGTGTTGGACATAGGAACCGGCGGCGGTTTTCCGGGAATCCCTTTGGCGATTTTATTTCCCGAATCAGAGTTTACGTTGATTGACTCCATTGGAAAAAAGATCAGTGTGGTGAATGCAGTAGCGGAAGGAGCAGGCTTGAAAAACGTGACAGCGATCCACGGAAGAGCAGAAAAATTAAAAGAGAAATTTCATTTTGTGGTAAGCAGAGCGGTTACCCAAATGCCTGAATTTCTAAGATGGCTGAAAGGAAAGTTTGAGAAAGAACAGTTTAATCCAAAACACAACGGAGTCTTATATTTAAAAGGCGGTGACCTTGCAGAAGAGCTTGCCGGAATAAAATGCGAGATCTTCCAGCTTAAAAACTATTTTGATGAAGAATTTTTTGAAACAAAAAAGGTAGTTTACCTGTCAAAAGGTAATTTTAATTCCTAATTTTAACATAATTTAGGAATAATTTTTGCTAAATATTTCATTAATAATCAAAATTTGTAGTCATGAAAAAGTTTCTCAATATTGGGGCTTGTGCAATAGTTTTAGGATTATTTTTTACTTCCTGTAATGATAATGATGACTATCAGACGATAGAATCAATAGATAAGGTAAAGATAGACAGTGTGAAAATTGTCAATGATACGATGGATGTCTTTACCGTTCAGAGTATCAAAACATATTCCACCTATTCGTCTCATTGTGAGGGCTTTTATGCTTATGATTATATTCATAACAGCAACCTTACCAGAACGGTTACAGCCTATAAATATATTACGAACGGGCCTTGTGCACAGGGAGCTTTTACGGGAGCCAGCCAGATCAATTTCAGTCCGCAGCAGGCGGGAACGTATACTTTTAAATTCTGGAGTGGTGACAATACCTGGATTACCAAAACAATCGTTGTAGAATAATACATAATGAAGTGGATTTTTTTATTTAGTATATTAATAACCAGTACTCTATCCGGTCAGAAGATCAAGTGGCAGGAAGACAAAAAGCTCGACTGGAGCAATTTTAAAAGTAATGTCAACAGACAGAGGGGAAACAACGTGGTTGCTTATACCAATTGCGGTTGGGTGTATTCCGTAGTGAAATCTACAAATCCCAAATCTCCGGTGAAAATTACCATTGAAACATTTTTTAATGAAGATAAATCCTGGAAGGATGTAAAGCAGATCAATGATTATGTTTTGAATCATGAGCAGAAACATTTTGATATTGCTGAAGTATTTGCCAGAAAACTACGTAAGGAAGTAGCAGAGAATATTAAAACTTCCGGAGATTATAATAAGCATTTCCAGGGAATTTATAACAGGATATTAAAGGAATATACGCAATTCCAGATGACCTATGATAAAGAAACTCAACATGGGATCAATAAAGATAAGCAAGCGGAATATAATACTTTGATTTCTGAAGAATTAGAAAGCTTAAAAAGTTACCAGATCTCTTGAAATTTCTGAATAAGATCATACACGAACTTTTAATCCAAAACACAGATTTATCTGTGTTTAATATTGTTTTGCCGGGAAAACGTCCCATTGTTTTTATCAGGCAGATCTTAGAGGAAAATAATTATTCCGGTTTTCTTCCGAATTTTTATACGATCGAGGAATTGATAGACAGGATTGCAGATCAGCAGTCGATTCAGGGGATTTCTTTATGGCTTTTTGCTTATGATGTCTATAAAAGCCTGAATCTCATTCCTAATGACGATTTTGCAGAGTTTTTGAAGTGGTTTCCGACCCTACAGAAAGATTGGGACGATATTCTGAAATTCTCGGAAAATGACCAGATTGTTCTTCAGTATATGTTCGATGAAGAACGGATCAAAGACTGGGCACAGAATTTGGGTGAAGAGGATGATGTTCCCAGAAGAAAATTTCTTAATTTCTGGAAAAATATGAACGTTTTTCTTCCTGTTTTAAAGAAAAGATTGAAGGAAAAAAACTGGGCCACTTCAGGAATGATCCATGAAACGGCGAAAGCCAGGATCGATGATTTTGCTAAAAACACCGATGAACAATTTGTTTTTTGTGGTTTCAATGCCTTTACGCCGGTAGAGGAAAAACTAGTGCGAAGCCTTTTGCAGTGGGATAAAGCCCAATGTTTTTTCCAGGCGGATCATTATTATTTCGATGATGAAAGGCAGGAAGCAGGGAAGTTTCTCAGGAACCATAAAACCTGGAAAGAATTTAATGACAGCCGTTCCTTTGAATGGATCGAGGATGATTTTAACCAGCCTAAAAATATAAAGGTGTATGAAGTTTCGGGAAATGTAACCCAAACCAAAATATTACCGGAAATTTTTAAGGAAATTAATAATTCCACCTATTCCAATACGGCCGTTGTCTTATTGGATGAAAATCTGCTTCCGGCAAGTCTCGATGTTATGTACGGTGTTGAAAACCTGAATATTACTATGGGTTTTCCTTTGAAGAACCTTTCTTTCTCTAATGCGGTTAAACAGCTTTTTTACCTGCAAAAACAGCTTGAAAAGAATAAATCTTCCTATTACTACAAAGATGTATTTCCTATCCTTGAAGAATTGCCGAAATCTGTTGAAGATGAATTGGTTATCAATGATTTTAAGGCGAAAATAGAGGAGCGGAACATTGTTTATATTTCTAAAAAGCTTTTAGCAGAGCTCTTAGGTGGGCTTTCTTATTTCAATCTTCTTCAAAAGGTGGATTCCGTAAGTGTTTACCTGGATATGCTGATCGGGTTCTGTCAAAAGATCAAATGGCTCGACATTGATGATATCCAGTATGAAAATGTCTCCCATTTTGAAAATGCATTCAGGATCATTAAAAACCAGCTTACTCCATATGATTTTGAGATCAAAATGGAAACGTTGGAAATCCTGATCAACCAGCACATTAACTCAGAAAGCATTGATTTTCAGGGTGAACCGTTAAAAGGGTTACAGATCATGGGATTGCTGGAAACCAGGCTTTTAAACTTTGAAAATGTGATTATGCTGTCTGTGAACGAAGGAAAACTTCCTCTTGGGAATTCGCAGAACACCTATATACCTTTTGATATCAGAAAATACTTTGATCTTCATACCTTTTTGGAGAATGACAGTATTTATGCCTATCACTTTTACAGGCTGATTCAGGATGCTAAAAATGTCCATTTATTGTATAATGCTTTAAGTTCCGGTGTAAATACCAGCGAAAAAAGCCGTTTCATTACCCAGATAGAAATGGAAAGTTCTCACGAAATAGAGCACCTCATTATTGAGAATTCTTCAGAGCCTATTTTGAGCCAGCCTATTGAAATTTCTAAAACCGGAATTGTTTTGGAGAGACTGGAACAATGGAAGAAAAAAGTTTCGGCTTCACACCTTACGAGCTATTTATATAACCCGATAGATTTTTACCTTTCCAAGATTTTGAATACCTCTGAAACGGATGAAATTGAAGAAGAACTTTCTGTAAAAAACTATGGAAACCTGGTTCATTATTCACTTCAAGAAGTTTATGAAGTGTTGAAAGGTAAAATATTAAAAGAAAGTGATTTACACAAATCAATTAAAGAAATAGATCAATATATTGATGTAGCTATTGAAAAGCTAAAACATCAACCTGAATTCTATGAAAAAGGAATGAACTTTATTCACAAAGCTATTGCCAAAAAGGTGATTCAAAATATTTTGTCCCATGATCTCGACCTGGTAAAAAAAGGAAATAAACTGGAGATTCTTGCCATCGAAAGAAGGTTCGAAAATGTTGATTTTTACCTGGATGAAAATAACACGGATAAGATTTCTTTCTTTGGTTTCATAGACAGAATAGACCGCTTAAACGGGACATTAAGAATCATTGATTATAAAACAGCCAAGATCAAAAACCTGACGGTAAAAATTGATGCTGACAATGTGGACGAATATTTCCATAATAACGACAGAAAGCAGGCTTTACAGCTTTGTATCTATCATTACATTATCCAGAACCTTCCTGAATTCTGGGGTTTCCCAATCGAAACCGGAATCTGGAGCTTTGCGGAAGCTAAAAAAGGCGTTGTTTCCTTACAGTTTGAAAAGGGAGATATCAACGATGCTATGAAATCGGTGAGAAGCCTGATCCTTGAAATTTTGAATCCGGAGATCAATTTTACAGAAAATGTAAAAACCTATTCCCACTAAAAATGCACCTCATTGCTGAAGTGCATCTCCATTTGATATAAGAAATTGTTATTGAGAAGGTTATTTATTCTATTTTTACCTTTTTGTTGATTGCTTTTCCACTGATTGGTGTTATTTGTACCACATAAACTCCCGGTTCCAGCGTATTGGATTCATATTGAGCCTTATTTACCTCCTGATTTTGAATTAAAGCCCCGGAAATACTGTAAATGGTAATATTCTTTATCACATTTCTGTTTCTCGCTATGATTCTGCGGTTTTGGGAAAATACTTCCGTATTATTTTTCAAGTGAACATCCCCAACCTGTTTGTTGAATTGCAGATTATAAAACTGAGAGACAATTTCAAATGTATAGGTTTGATTTTCCATATTGTTTAGATTGACCCCGCCATCTTTCATATATTGCCCCTGTGAAACAGATTGCACTAGGTTGTTATCCTGATCAAAAATATTGATGGAACGCAATTCATCCTGATCAATTTTTAAGCTTAAAACATGATTGTTTTCAGACTTTACAATCTCACTCTCAGTAACTTTGATTGGGGTGTTTTTAACATACGGAATAAGCTTGTTCGTTTGATGATCGGTAACTTTAAGTAAATAGACCCCATCTTGTAATGAAGCTAAATTACTATTGGAAGCTGTTTTCCGGTCTGCTTTTTCCTTATTGAAATCTGTAATTTCCAACAGTTCCATTCCCTGCAATTCCGGCCTGATTTGGGAAGTATAAGAATAGGATTGAGTATTGTTTTCTGATTGTTTTGAAGTTAAAAGAGCCCATTCATTGAATAGTCCTCCGCTTCTTAACGTATTGAATTTAGCATTGGAAGCCAATACAAAGGGTACAATCCCTCCCACATGTCCCAGAGGCCCCCAATAAAATGCTTCCAGTTTATATTTTCCAAGGTCCCACCAGGGATAATATCCTCTCTGAACATCTATCGTTTTCGATGTATTTTCCGGGTGGATGGCTAAGTCTATGGTAGAATGTCCTAAAGTCATTGGTGTTTTATTGTACCAGTCATATACGTCATTGGCTCTTAAACACTGTCTTAATTTCGTATTCGGATTATTGGTAACTTCATTCACATAACTATCTGTAAACAATTTTCTCCATAATAATGGGCCCCACAATAATCCTCCATTATCCTGAACCACATGATAATTGTATTTTTCCAGATATTCTGCCGAAATTACTTCTGATATATTGTTTGTGTAGGTTTTGTATCCGGTATTATTGCAGGTATTCAATACATTCGCAATGAATGAAGTGAAAGGGTAGACGTCTTTCTCCAACACTCCTTTTTGAAGGGTAACGCCCGAAAAATCATAAGGACCATCACCCATATAGGCATATTTAAATCTTAATCCTGTAGGATTGGAGATATTGAGTTTTTTTAAAGTAGACATGGCTGCATGAGCTCCCTGTGAATATCCGGTCAGGAAATATTCATCATAACGTTTTATGCCTTGTTGAGCTAAAACTTTATTGGCTGCCGTTACAAAATCAATCGTAGCAGAAGCTTCGGTAGGATAGTGTACATACGGATGAACTCCATCGCCTGATCCCATCCCTACATAATCAGGAGCCATTAGAATATAACCGTTCAAAACATAAGATAGTTCAACAACAAATCCTGCATACATCACGCCTTTAAGATTGGAAGGAACATTATTTCTGTTGTCTGTGGTTCCATGATCTGAAACTACGGTGGAAAGTTTATAATTTACGCTTGGGTACATCAAAAGCCCGGTAGCTTTTACCAGTGTATTATTTTCATTTTTAGTGTAATAAGTGATTTTATAGGCTTTAAGACCTACATTAAAGCCATTGAGATAACTTACAAAATCCGGAGCATTCTGCTCCCCAAGATTATTGGCTATGAAATTGACGACTCCCTGTGGTGTAAGATCCAGTTTTTGTTCTACACTCACAACGTCACCGGATTGTTGAGCAAGATAAAAGGGTGCGGAAAGCCCTAGTAAAAAGAAAGTAATTTTTTTCATATTGTTACTTTTTATTTTGATTAAATTAGAAACTTTCAATAAATCAAACAAAATATTAAAGCATCAATAATTATTCATTGAATATTATTTCTCTGAATTGTGACTAAAATAGCGAGTCCGGCCGAAGGCCGGACTCGCTCCATTATATTTTTTTTAGCTTAAAAAGCGTTGATCCCAGTAATATCCAATCCTGTAATCAATAAGTGAACATCATGAGTTCCTTCATAGGTAATTACTGATTCTAAGTTGGCAGCATGCCTCATCATCGGGAATTCACCCATAATTCCCATTCCGCCAAGGATCTGTCTGGATTCTCTTGCGATATCGATCGCCATCTTCACATTATTTCTCTTAGCCATTGAAATCTGGGCAGGGCTCGCTTTATGATCGTTTTTAAGATTTCCTAATTGCAGACAAAGTAACTGGGCCTTAGTGATTTCAGTCAGGAATTCAGCCAATTTCTTTTGCTGTAACTGGTAAGAACCAATGGGCTTTCCGAATTGTTTTCTTTCCTTAGAATACTGAACAGCAGTACAATAACAATCGATGGCTGCTCCGATAACACCCCAGGAAATACCATATCTGGCTGAATTTAGGCAGGATAAAGGTCCTTTTAATCCGCTGACATTAGGAAGAAGATTTTCTTTTGGTACTTTTACATTATTAAAAACCAATTCTCCTGTTTTGGAAGCCCTTAAGCTCCATTTATTGTGGGTTTCAGGAGTAGTGAAACCTTCCATTCCTCTTTCAACGATCAGCCCGTGAACTTTTCCTTCTTCATTTTTAGCCCAAACTACGGCAATATCGCATAAAGGTGAATTGGTAATCCACATTTTGGCACCGTTTAAAAGATAATGATCACCCATATCTTTGAAGTTGGTTTCCATGGAACCCGGGTCAGAACCGTGATTAGGCTCCGTCAATCCAAAGGAACCGATCATTTCACCGGAAGCTAACTTCGGTAAATATTTTCTTTTCTGTTCCTCAGAACCGAATTCATTGATAGGGAACATCACTAAAGAGCTTTGTACAGAAGCTGCAGAACGAACCGCAGAATCTCCTCTTTCCAGTTCCTGCATGATTAGACCATAAGAAATCTGATCTAAGCCTGAACCACCGTATTCAACCGGAATATAGGGACCAAGAGCTCCGATTTTCCCCAATTCTTTCATCAATCCTGGTAAATCTGTGTGATTTTGTGCAGCCTGATCTATCTGAGGCATCACAAAACTTTCCACCCAGTCTCTGATGGATTGGCGAATGAGTTTGTGTTCTTCAGTTAATAAGGCATCAATTCCATAATAGTCCGGAATACTTGTGAGAGGGTAGTATGACATGTTTTTTTAATTTTTCTAAAAGTAAGACTTTTCAGGATTTTAGAAAAATTTTTTTTGAAGAGCCGTATTTACTTAAGCTTCACCAGCTTTAGCATTCAATTAATCAATCATTTAGTTTTCTTCCTCTTCGTTGGAGATAGGGTATTGTCCGTTAGAATTGTGAACTTTGGTTTTAAATTTATAGAGATAAGGCGCTTTATTCGCAGACCCGTCATATAGCTTCTCCAATCTGTCCAGAATATTCAGGCTTAAAATCTTTCGTTGGAAATTGTTTCTTCTGAATTTTTGTCCTAAAATAGTCTCATAAAGGCTTTGAAGATCCTTCATGGTAAATTTTTCCGGTAAAAGATTACTCGCTGCCACTTCCGTATTGATATTCATTCGAAGGTATTCAAGGCCGGTTTCTATAATCCTGTCATGGTCAAAAGCCATGTTGGGAAGCTTATTCACTTCAAACCATTCGCAGCTTTCATTGAAAGCGTCCGGAAATGTATTCGCTAAAGAAAAATCAATAAGACTGCAATATCCCACCGTAATAAACCGCTGGAAGATCCAGTGGTCTTTCGGGACTTCAATTCCTTTATTCTTAAGCAAAATCTGATGTACATTGTTTTCCGTACGGTCTATTCTCCCGAAAGTATGAAATTGTTTCAAAAAAATGTCCTTTAAATGTGTTCTTTCATATAAAACACGTTCGGCAGCTTCTCTAAGATCTTCATCATTAAAGACAAAACCTCCCGGAAGAGACCACAAATCCAGGTCGTGGTATTTTAGAAGCAATACTTTCAGAATATTATTATGGAAACCAAATATGGTACAGTCAACAGACACATGAGCTACAAAGTCTTTTGTATCAATAAGTTCCTGAAGTGTTTCTTTGTTTTTTGGATCCTGGATTTTCATAACAATAAAAGTAAATTAATTTGGTATTTTTTTCATGACAAGATTAAAATAAATTAAGCTTATTACCAAAAGTATGGCAACAAAAAATAAAATATACAGCGGATAATAGTTTAACAGTTGATTTTCAAACAGTAGTGCCATAATAATTGAGCTTACGGAACTGCCCAATGAAGAGAAAATAACGATAAGAGAAGTGAAGAGGCTGATTTTTTCTCTATCTATTTGTGCAATCATTTTAGAGTTGACAACAGGATAGAGGGGAGATAAAAATAAGCCGATAACAGGGAATAAATACAATAGAATTTTGGAGTTATCCGACTCGAAATACTGGATAAGAACAATTATACATAAAACTGCTATAATAAGTCCCAGACAAATGCTGTAATATTTTGACAAGGAAAACCTTTGAATAATATTGGCTGTGATCATCCTTCCTACATAAGAAAATAAGGCGAGAAATGAGGAGGCTTGTAATGCGAAAAATGAATTGACCTTCAAATGGTTCTTATAGAATGAAGGTAACCATGAATTAAAGCTTTGCTCTATAAATACGATGAAAAAAATAACAGCCAGAAAAGCAACCACTGGAATGCTGAAAATACCGGACAGTTCAGAAATGAGCCCTTTATTATCCGTTTTTTTAGCTTCGGATATGGCAATTCTTGAAAAAAGAAAGATCGTAACAATAGACAATAATGAGATAAAAAGGAAACCGAATTTCCAAAATTCAGAATACCGGCTAGAAATCAGCCATCCGAATCCGGTATTGACCACAAAAATTCCGATCATGAATGAAGCTTCAACACTGTTCATGGTTTTGGCCAGTGATTTTTCGTCTCCGATGTTATTTCGGATAATGCCGAAGACACATATTTTTCCAATCGCAAAACAGGCGCCGATAATGGCAAACCAAAGCTTATAAAACCAGAATACTTCCACAAAAGGTAATATGCAGGAGCAAATACCTACAATGGCCAATGCCAGAATCAATGCTTTCTTGGTTCCAATTTTACTGATGAAGTTCACCGCGAAAAGTGAAATAAAAGCAATGGGAATATCTTTAAATGATTCTAAAAATCCCAATTTTTCATACGTTATTTTGGCTTCGGAAAGTTGTAAAATTACAATCCCCATACAGTTCAGTACCATGGAAAAAATCAGAAAAGTAAGTTTTAACGGAAGGGATATTGCAGAGAGCTTGATGGCCATTTTGGGGAATTTATTTTAATTGATTTTTATATTTTTTTATGAATATGATGCTGAATATAAGGCTTTCAAGGCCCAAAAATAAACGAAAAATTAAAATATTTATTAATATAATGTTAATTATTTAAAAAAAAATATATTTTTATTGTCTCAATTTGAGAATTAAAAAACTAACAGTATATGAATGTGAAAATATCCAGAAGTTTGGGGATGGTTGCTGTGCTTTATTTTACAGCGAATTTCAATGCCCAGAACACCAGCAATGACACCTTGCCTAAAGAGCAGAAAATAGAAGAGGTGGTAATGATTGGTTATGGTACTCAGAAAAAGAGTAATGTAACCGGAGCTATTGCAAGTATTAAAGCCAGCGATATTGAAAATATCCCGGCCGGTAAACCAGAGCAGGTGCTGCAAGGTAGAGCAGCCGGGGTAAATGTCATTACCAATTCCGGGCAGCCGGGTTCTGCTGCTACAATCCGTGTAAGAGGGATTACCAGTTACTCATCCAGTAACGATCCGCTTTGGGTAGTGGACGGAATTGTAGTAGACGGTATCGGATGGTTGAACCAGTCTGATATTGAAAGCATGGAAGTACTGAAGGATGGTGCATCATCGGCAATTTACGGGGTCTCTGCGGCAAGAGGAGTTATCCTTGTTACCACCAAAAAAGGTAAAAAAGGAAGACTGAATATTTCCTATAACGGGTTCTACGGAGTAGGAAGCGCTTCAAGAAGACTGGACCTTTTGGATGCCACTCAATATGCTACGATTATCAATGAAGCTTTTGCGAACGACGGGAAACCGGTTCGTTACAGTGATCCTTCAAGTTTCGGAGCTGGAACAGATTGGCAGGATGTTATTTTCAGCAATGCGGAAAGATCCAGCCACGAAGTAAGCATTAGCGGCGGAAATGAAAAATCCACATTCTATGGTTCTTTTGGCTATTATGACCAAACAGGGATCGTAATGAGCGATATTTCCTATTACAAAAGATTAACAGGACGGTTGAACTCTACTCATAAAGTTACGGATTGGTTAACGGTGGGACAAACGTTCGCTTATACACATACCAAATCTCAGGGAATTAATTCGAACGGTGAATTTGGAGGCCCTTTAAGTTCCGCAGTGAATTTAGATCCTACAACACCGGCAGTCGTTACGGATGTAAATGCACAACCTTTCCCAAATGATTATTCCAATCCATACATTTTCAGGGATGAGAATGGGAATCCGTATGGTATTTCCCATTACGTGAACCAGGAAATGTCGAATCCGTTAGCGTTCCGCCAGACCCAATTAGGAAATAATGGCTGGTCTGATGATTTTGTGGCTAATGTTTATGCTGAACTTAAACTTTCAAAGCATTTTACCTTTAAATCTTCTATTAACGGTAAAAAAGCGTATTGGGGAAGCAGAAACTTTACGCCGTTATTCTACCTGAATCCAAACTATACGAATCTTAGTGTTAATAGTTTAAGCAGAACAACACAGGAGAAATTCGAGTGGAGTTTGGAAAATACGATTAACTATCAGAACAAATTCGGAAAGCATAATGTAAATGTTTTATTAGGAAACGGGTATTATGAATACAATATCGGATTCGGGCAAACCGTTACGCATACCGATCTGCCTGTTAACAATTGGCAGGATGCTTCTTTCAACTTTTATGTACCGCCTAATAAAAGAAATACGAATGCATGGGATTACGTGAATACCCATAAAGCATCTTATTTCGGAAGGGTGATCTACGATTATGACAATCGATATTTATTCACCGGAACTCTAAGATATGATGGTTCGTCAAAATTCGGAGCCAATAATCACTGGGGAACATTCCCTGCCTTCTCTTTAGGTTGGAATGTAAGCAATGAAAGCTTCTGGCCTCAGAATGATATCGTAAAC